>DATIGG010000174.1:0-5506 GCA_035454825.1 Thermodesulfobacteriota bacterium
CGGCGAAATTGGAATTGCCCGATCTGTTTAGGGATCCAGGGGGTCGTTACGATTTCTTGGCTTTACTCCGGGCATCCGGAAGTGATGATGTAGAACTGGCCAGGCGACTCTGGGGTGAAGTGTGGCAGGGCAGGGTGACTAACGATACCTTTATTGTTCTACGCCGGGCTATTATGAGTAGATTCAAATTATCTGGTACCGCCATCCAGAGGGTGAGGAGTTCACATCGTCGCATAAGGCGCCGGGAGAATCTGGCTGAAAAAGAACCTTCTCCCTTTTCTGCAGGCAACTGGCACCGGGTTCCAAGGCCTGAAGTCTCGGACGATCTCCTTGAAACGGAGGAACGAAGGAAGGACCGTGCCCGGCTTTTGATGGACCGGTACGGGGTCCTCTTCCGGGAACTTCTCCAGAGGGAATTTCCCTCCCTGCGCTGGTCGAGCATCTTTAGGGCCCTGCGGATCATGGAATTGTCAGGGGAGGTGATGTCCGGGATCTTTTTCCATGGAATTCCCGGACCCCAGTTTATCTCTCACCGGGCGTTACGCAGCCTCCAGCGTAAACTGCCCGAAGATGCAGTCTACTGGATCAATGCTACGGATCCGGCTTCCCTGTGCGGAATCCAACTCGACTCGGTCCGGGGGATGCTGCCTGCCAGGCTTATGAGCAACCACCTTGTTTACAAGGGGAACAAACTGGTCCTCGTATCGAAGCAAAATGGTAAGGACCTCACCTTTTTTGTTCCTCCCGACGATCCTCGTTTACAAGAATATTTGGTTTCCCTTCAACACCTGCTCACCCGGAAGTTTCAACCCTTAAAGAGAATCAGCATTGAGACGATCAATGACGAAGAAGCCTCCCAAAGCCCTTACCTGCCTGCTCTTCGCACGTCCTTCGATGTCTCCGTCGAGTATAAGGACGTCACACTCTACCGAAAAGTGAACTGAAAATTAAGGCTAAGGTTGAAGCTGAGGTTTAGAACTTCACAAAAGGCAAAAAGCCGTTGACCCTGAGCGCACCTGCGGGCCGAAATGCCCTTCTAAGGGCGGCCTTTCGAATGGGGAAGAGATTAGTTAGGAATTTTCATGGAGAATGGGAAATGGTGTATAATGATGGTGAGGACATTTTGCAGGGGACTTGAGGAGCCTGCCCCGTACTTGATACGGGGGCATCCAGAAGCCCTTGAAAACACTGCATTCCGGCTTCGTTAGAAATACGCTTTTTTTCTTAGGCGAAACTTCCGCGGGTCCGATTGTGACCTTAAAGGTAACCCTTTGATATCCTGGATTATTTTCATCCGTTCGTGGGTGCCGTGCCCACGAGGCATGGACAATTTCGCCGGAATGACAATGTTTTATGAGGATCGCAATTTATGGACGGGCACTAAGTAGGACGCACAGGGGTGTTTTATGAAAATAGAGTTTTGTCTTCTTGATCTGGATTACGAAAAAATAGACGGGAATATTCCCATCATTCTCTACGGGAGGACTCCTGATGGGAAGAGAGCCGTTATTGTAGACCCAACCTATGAACCCTACTTCTATATCCTGCCCAAGAACCTGGAACGGGGAAGAAAGGATATCGAAAATCTCCTCAAGAAGAAGAATGTAAAGGTGAAGAGGATAGAAGAAACAAGAAAGATTCTCTGGGGTGAGGAGCAGGATTTCCTCAAGGTCTATTGCTTTCTGCCCCAGGATACAGGGAAGGTGAGGGACGTTATTAAAATCCTGGAGGAAAAGAGGGGCGGTCCTGGAAGCGTTCTGGAGGAGTACGAGTATACGATGGGATTTTACAGGAGCTACATGGTGGATAAGGGTATCTCATCTCTCGATTGGTTATCCGTTGAAGGTGAGCCCTTCGAAGGGGATTTTGATGCGAAGGTCATCATTAAGGCGCGAACCATAAAGAGAATTGATAGAGACCCCGCTCAATTCAGAGTTCTGGCTTTTGATACAGAGGTCGTGGAAGAGAAGAGGGGAGAGAGGCAGCTCGTCATGATCTCCCTTTACGGTGAGAAGATAAAAAAGATCGTCACGTACAAAAGGGGGAGATTTCAGAATCATGTAGAGGTGGTGAAGGACGAGAAGGAGCTTCTCAGCCGATTTGTGGAGTCTGTGAGAGGGTATGATCCTGACATCCTCACCGGCTTCAACTCCGACCTTTATGACTTTGATGTCATCCGGGAAAGGGCTACGAAATTGAAGCTAAAACTCGACCATCTCTCCATCGACGGCTCGGGCGTGACCCTTTCAAAGAGGGCAAGGTTCTCTGCTGCGAGGCTTAAGGGGAGGGTCCATATCGACCTTTTCACATTCATCAACAACGTCCTTGCGACCACCCTCCAGACAGAGGTTCTCAGTCTCGATTCCGTTTCAGCAGAAATCCTGAGGGATGAAAAGATTGAGATGGAGTATGCGGAGATGGTGGAGGCATGGAAGGAAGAAAAGGAACTCGAAAAGCTTGCCGAGTACTGCCTAAAGGATTCGGAGCTGACCTTCCGTCTTTCAAAGGTTCTTCTGCCCCAGATATTTGAATTGACAAAGATCGTGGGACAGAGCCTGTTCGATGCCTCCCGAATGATGTACAGCCAGTTCGTCGAATGGTATTACACCAAACGGGCGAAGGAGATGGACCGGATCATTCCCAATCAGCCGAAATTCGAAGAGATCCAGCAGAGACAGAAAGAGACCTACACAGGAGGTTATGTCAAAGAGCCGGAGCCTGGGCTGCATGAGAACATAGCAGTGATCGACTTTGCGTCGCTTTATCCCTCGATCACATCGACCTACAACATCTCCATCGAGACATTGAACTGTCCCTGTTGCAAGGAAGACGGAAACAAGGTGCCTGAGCTACCCTTCTGGTTTTGTAAAAAGAAGGAAGGCTTTGAATCAAAAGTGGTGAGGGACCTTCTGGCGGAGAGACTGAAGCTGAAGAAGGACTTGAAGAAGATTGCCCCTAAGACCCTTCAGCACAATCTACTTAACGAGAGACAACTGGCACTAAAGACGACCGCAAACGCAAGCTACGGCTACTATGGTTTTGGTTCGAGCAAATGGTACAGCAAGGAATGCGCAGAATCTGTCACTGCTTTCGGAAGGTACTGGATCAAAAGGATCATGGAAGAGGCCCGACAGAAGGGATTCCAGACCATTTATGGGGATACGGACTCAGCCTTTTTGGGATTAGGGAAGAAAAAGAAGGAAGAACTGATCGACTTTCTGGAACAGCTCAACAACAGGCTTCCTGGGATCATGCATATCGATCTGGAGGATTTTTACCTGAGAGGGATCTTCATTCCCAGGGAGATCGGCGGTGGCACAGCCAAAAAGCGGTATGCCCTGATCGATAAGAGTGGCAACCTGAAGATTAGGGGACTCGAAAAGGTGAGAAGGGACTGGTCGGGCATCGCCCGGAATACCCAGGAAGAGGTCCTCAGGCTCATTCTGGGAAAGAAGGATATCGAAGGAGCCGTGCGTTTGGTGAAGGAAAGAATAGCGATATTGAAAAACCTGAAGATCGAGTTGAAGGATCTGGTCGTCTATGAGCAATTGAACAAACCCCTCGAGGAGTATAAAGTGATTTCACCGCATGTCTTTGCCGCAAGAAAATTGATCAGTCAGGGAATTCCCGTTGGCTACGGAAGCGTCATTGGGTTTGTGATCGAGAAAGGCCAAAAATCGATCAGCGAGAAGGCGCAGCCCGTGGAATTTGCAGAACTGAAGAAAATAGATACGGACTATTACATCAATAATCAAATCCTTCCTGTTTCTCTGAGGATTCTTAAGGTTCTGGGGGTTGACGAGCAGAGACTGCTGGGAGGAATTTAGCGATCTGGTTTTTTGTTGTGCGCTATGCTCTAAGCGCTGTGCGCTATGCATCTTCATGGGAGGTAGATTGTGAACGGGGCTGAACTTCTTGTTAAGACTGCAGTGACATTGGGTGTGAAGGTCTGTTTTGCCAATCCGGGTACCACTGAAATGCCCATCGTTGTTGCCCTCGACTCAACACCCGGCATCAGGGCTTTCCTGGGACTCTTTGAGGGTGTCTGCACCGGGGCTGCCGATGGTTACGGCAGGATGCTCGATAGACCTGCTATGACACTTCTCCATCTTGGTCCTGGCCTTGGAAATGGCATCGCAAACCTGCACAATGCGCGCCGTGCCAGGTCACCTCTCCTTAACGTGATCGGTGAACATGCCACATGGCACCGGGAGGCAGACCCGCCGCTCGCCATGGATATTGAAGGCCTTGCTAAAACCGTTTCGGGATGGTTCCGGACGAGCTGTTCGGCTCAAGCCATCGGGGCGGACACTGCCGAGGCTGTGGCTGCTGCCTGGCTCGGACAGGTGGCAACCCTGATCGTTCCCAATGATCATCAACTGGGCCAATGTGGAGAACATCAGGTAAGCAAGTCCGGTATTTCATATGATCTGATTGATCCTGATTCGATTAAAGCGGCAGCCTCACGCTTGCAAGCTTTTCGCAACGTGGCACTTATACTTGGGGGTCGGGCGCTGCGAAAACCAGGCCTTGCAGCAGCAGCGCGGATTAAGAAGACAATCGGGTGTGATCTTTTCAGCCGGACTCTCTCCGGTTACATGGAGTGCGGTTCAGGGCTGCCAGTGGTGGGGAGGATCCCTTACTTTCCGGAGCAGGCGACTGCCCTGCTTTCGCCCTACGAGGCTATCCTGCTTGCAGGGACCCCGGAACCCGTGACTTTTTTTGGTTACCCTGGGGTAAGAAGTCGGATTCTGACCGATGAACAGGTGAAGATTACCCTATGCACAGAACGCCAAAATGTTGTGGAGGCGCTCGAATACCTTGCCAATGCTCTGGGTGCTCCTGCTCATCTCACGAATGACGATCAAATCTTTGCAAAATCTTTTAGACCTTCTGTGCCTTCCGGCGATCTCACTGCTGAAAAGGCCTGTCAGACCCTTGCAGCACTTCAGCCCGAAAATGCCATCATCGTCGATGAAGCGGTCTCAACAGGATTTTTCTATTATCCTTTTTCTTCCGGCCTGCCTCCACACAGCCAGATGTACGTAGCGGGTGGGGCGATCGGGCAAGGCTTGCCATGCGCTACCGGCGCTGCGATTGCATGTCCTGACCGGCCGGTGATAAACCTGCAGGCAGATGGGAGTGCGATGTACACGGTGCAGGCGCTGTGGACCCAGGCCCACGAAGGATTAAATATCATCACGCTGATCTGTTCAAACCGGAGTTACCGGATTCTCCAGGTGGAGCTTAACCGTGCGGGTATCACTTCCTTTGGTCCCAATACCCGGGCGCTTACAGAACTGACAAAGCCCGTGATCAATTGGGTGAAGACGGCTCAAGGGTTTGGGGTTCCAGGCCTTACCGTGAGCACTGCAGAAGAGCTGGCCAGGGAGTTGGGCAGGGCCCTTGCCGAGCCAGGACCCCATCTAATTGGGATGTTACTGCCGTAAAGGATCGATCAGCAGGGTCGAGCTTGCAAAATTGGAGTTCTTGAGGCAATATTCCG
>DATIGG010000175.1:0-8334 GCA_035454825.1 Thermodesulfobacteriota bacterium
TTATTATTATTTATTAATGAAATTTGTAATATGTGATCACATATATTTTATGGAGAGAAGATGACCATCGAAAAGATTTCCGTAAAGACAATGCGACAGGAGGTTTATGATCAGCTCCGTGACAAAATCATCTCCGCAGAAATCCTGCCGGGAGAATCGATCAGTCTCAGAGAACTGGCGGCAAAATTCGGGGTGAGTCTCATGCCGGTCCGGGAAGCGTTGTGGCAGCTCGAATCAGAAAAAATAATCGTGATCGAAAGCAATAAGAGAATTCATGTGAATACCTTGAGCGCCAAAGAAATGGAGGAGGCCCTTCGCCTTCGAGTATTACTCGAATCCATGGCGGCAGAGAGGGCTTGCGACTTAAGACCGGAAAGCGAGATCCCCAGGTTGAAACGGCTGATCGAGAGCATGGAGGCGTCGACGGAAAGGCCGAGAATCTATATGAGGAAGAATAATCTTTTTCACTTTTCAATTTACTCTCATTCCGATTCCCCCTTGCTATTGGAAATCATCGGCCGACTGCGTGCCCGCGTTGGACCGTACGTCTATTCCTATGCGATTAGCACCCATAGTCTCTCTTACACGATGAAGTGCCACTGGGAAATGTTTGAGGCTCTTCGGAACAGGGATAAAGAAAAGATCAACGCCGCCGTCCGCGAGGATCTTGAAACGACGGCAAGAATGATTATTCCTTCCCTCGAAAAACCATCATCAGGACGCCCTCCCGAGGAGGGGACAATTCAAGATCTTCAAAGTGAGTTGGGAAGAGGGATAACTTGAGCGTCGATCATGAGTATCCAATCGAATCGAAGGATTAACGGGAATGGTCCTGAGGGGAGATCTCTCCTCTGGAACCATTGAGGTGAAGAGACTAACGGAAGAGACCGTCCTTGCCTATCTCGGGAGCCGAGGCTCTTAAAGGTTTTATAATAGGGATTGAGGGAGAAGAAGCAATGAAAAAAGTAGCGATCGGGTGTGATCCCAATGCGTCGGACCTCAAGGAAGCCATTAAAAAGCACCTTACGGATCTGGGATACGAATGGGAAGACTATGGGAGTGACGATCCGATCTATGCCAATGTCGCTATTGAGGTCGCTGAGGCGGTTGTGGCAGGAAGACATGACCGAGGGATCCTGATGTGTGGGACCGGGATCGGGGTGTGCATTGCAGCCAATAAAGTTCCAGGCGCCTGCGCCGCCCTCTGCTCGGACCCTTATTCGACGGAGCGCTCAAGAAAAAGCAACAACGCTAACATCATGACCCTCGGGGCTCAGGTCATGGGTGTGGAGCTCGCCAAAACCCTCGTGACCATCTGGATGAATTCAGAGTATGTTCCCGGAGGGAGATCCGAACCCAAGATCCAGAGAATCTGCGAGTACGCCAAAGAGCACCAGAAATAATTACCGATTCCCATCGACCGGATGGACTCGTGACATCACGTCATTCGATCCGTGCCATCGCGGATATCTTTTTTCGTTGATAAGGATGCCCCCTTCTTTTTGAGGCCCCTCCTCTTGATTTACCGTTCGAGATTTTTGGGTTGACAAATACTGAAATACATTTTAATTTAACTGAAATTCCAAAGGTAGGTCTCACTGATGATCGTTGACAATCTGGGCTTCGGGAAAAAGGTCCGGGCTCTTCGAACCCAGAGAAATCTAACCCTCCATGACTTGGCGAAAGTGACCAAGCGGTCAGTCAGCCTGCTCAGTCAGATCGAGACAGGGAAGGTAAGCCCTTCCTTCAGCACCATGCGGATTATTGCTGATGCCCTTGACCTTTCCCTCAGCCAATTGATTCTTGATGAGGAGCCCAACGAGGCCAGAGATTCTTCCCTTATGGAGATCCGGGAACGGAAGGTCTTGACGACGCAGGGCGGGGTCCAGCATCAACTCTTGTCTCGAAATCTCACGCTTCCGTTTGAGTTCATCAGCTTCGAGATCCCCCCGGGAGCTTCAACGGGTGAGGACCTCTATACTCATGACGGGTGTGAATGCGGGCTCCTTCTCGAAGGGGCACTCGAAATCCAGATGGGCGATAAGGTCTACCGTATGAAGCCGGGAGATACGATTACGCTCAATTCTTCGATTCCCCATAAGCTATTAAACTGCGGGAAAAAGAAGGCCCGGGCTGTCTGGGTGAATTCAATCCCCATGATTTTTTCAACGCGGTAGCGGTCCCCTTGCCTCAATCCTCTCACCTGATCAGGGGAGAGGAGAACTTTGTTGTTCTTTTCTGAGCAGTTCGAAGGGGGATGTCTTTTCGGGGTCATGCAGCGAGGGGAATATGCTTGAAGTCAAAGAGATCTCAAAACATTTCGGAGGGGTTCAGGCTCTCAAGAAAGTTTCGGTCGGCTTTCGCGACGGCGAGATTCACGGGATCGTTGGTGAGAACGGGGCAGGAAAGAGCACCCTGATGAAGATCATCTCAGGGGTTTATCCGCCTGACCACGGAACGATTGAACTCAATAGCGCTAAAGTTTCGTTCCATACGCCGGTCGAGGCCTACAATGCGGGAATAAGGATCGTCCACCAGGAGTTGAGCCTCATCCGCTCTCTCTCCATCGCAAAGAACATGTTTATTCATAAATTCAGGGGAGCGAGCGCCTTCCGGTTCGTGGATGAGAGGAAGTATGAGGATGAAGCGCGGGGAATGCTCAAGGAATGGGAGATCGATATCGCCCCTTCGACCATGGTCTCCGAACTCTCCATGGGGGCCCGGCAGCTTGTAGAGATTGCAAGAGAGCTCTCCACAGGCGGAAAGGTCATCATTCTCGACGAGCCAACCTCTTCTCTCACCTACAAAGAGATCGATCACCTCTTCAATGTCCTGCGGCTTCTCCGGGATAAAGGATATGTCGTCATCTTCATCTCTCACCGGCTCAACGAAGTCTCAAACCTTGTGGATCAGGTCACTGTGCTCAGGGACGGGGAGAAGATGGCTACGGCCGAAACGAGAAATCTTGATGTGGACCAGATCTGCAGACTGATCGCATGCAGGGACATGAGCGAATTATTTCCAAAAACCGAAGCCACGATCCGGGATGTGGCCCTCGATGTGAGAAACCTGTCGGGAGAAGGATTCAGGGGTATCTCCTTCAAGGTTCACTGGGGGGAGATCCTGGGGATCGCCGGCCTGGTGGGCGCAGGCCGGAGTGAGCTGATCAGGACCATCTACGGGGTCAATGAAAAGTCCGGAGGCGAGATTCATCTCGACGGGCAGAGGATCGATATCGCTTCACCCGCTGAGGCCATTGAGAGGAGGATCGGCCTTCTTACAGAGGATCGAAGCGCAGAGGGGACATTCCCGGAACTGAGTGTGGCAAAAAACCTGATCGTCCTGAAGATGAAAGAAGTGGTCAAGGGCCTTTTCCTGAACGACCATGGGATCAGGGAGAAGGCAGACTCTCTGGTTAAGAGACTGGGGATTGTGACCTATGACCCGTATGTTCAGGTTGTCTCTGAACTATCAGGAGGCAATCAACAGAAGACCGTTCTTGGGCGGCTGATCGGTTCACGACCAAGGATCCTCCTTCTGGACGAACCCACACGCGGTGTCGATGTCGCCAGCAAGACGGAGATTCACAGGTTTATGGGGCAGTTCGTCAGAGAAGGAGGGGCCATCGTCATGGTCTCTTCAGAGCTCGACGAGCTCCTCGGGGTATCTGACCGGATCCTGGTCCTCCATGAGGGGAACTTCGGAGGCCTTTTTGAAAGAAATACCTTTGAAAAGGAGTCGATCCTGCGATGCATGATGAACGTTTAAAAAGAGAGGGCGATGCAAAGAGGGCAACGGGGCGGGCCTTCGATTTCAGAAGCCTGCAGCGGTGGTTTTTGATGGGTTCCCTCGTGGCGGTCCTGGTGATTTTTTCCATTTTGGATCCCCGTTTTATGACGGTCGGCAATCTCATCAACATCAGTCGTCAGATGTCGATTAACATGATTATCGCCGTGGGAATGACGTTTTGCATGATCAGCGGCGGCTTCGACTTGGGCGTGGGCTCCGTAGGGGCCATGGCCGGCTGCATCACAGGGATTCTGATGGCGGCGAGCGGACAGATCATCCTCTCCATTCTGGCCGGGCTGGCCTCGGGCGCCCTCACCGGACTGGTGAGCGGGCTGGTTATTTCGAAGTTGCGGGTGAACCCCTTTGTGACCACCCTCGGGACGATGACTACCACCCGGGGGATTGCCATGGCGATGACAGGTGGGCTGATCATCAGCGACCTGCCCCATGCCTTCAACTACATCGGGATTGGTTTCATTTACGGAATTCCTCTGCCCGTGATCTACATGATCGTCATCGTCATCATCGGTCATATCGTTCTTTCCCGCACCGAATTCGGTCTCAACACCTATGCCATCGGAGGCAATTTCAAGGCAGCGAGACTCGCAGGACTCAAAAACGACGCCATGATCATCAAGATCTACACTCTGAGCGGGCTTCTCTCTGCCTTAGCGGGAATTATCCTGACCGCTCGCGTTGTTTCTGCTCAGCCCGGCCTCATGATGACAACCAACCTTGACGTGATCGCCGCGGTCGTGGTGGGAGGGACCTCCCTGGCCGGAGGGGTGGGATCGATGGGAAACACGGTCCTCGGATCGATCTTAATGGCAACCCTGTTTAATGGACTGAACATCATCGGCGTAGGGTATGAGTGGCAACTGATCCTGATTGGAGGGATCGTCATCTTTGCCGTGGCCCTCGATATGGTTTCGAGGAAAAAGGATATCTGAGGGGCCTCTCCTGCCAAACGATCTTTGATCGACTTGCGGTTGATGAAAGGAGGTGAAGGAAAGCGAAAAGGATGTCATGTTTGTTGATGGCAGCCAGTTGATTGGATATCCAAAGAAGGTCTCATGGGCAAGAAAGATTAGAATAATTAGAAGAATCAAAACATAAAGGAGGAGAATGTATGAAGAGCAAAATGGTGTGGTTGGGTGTGTTGATGGGATGTTCGCTCCTGCTTGCTTCGTTCGCAATGGACGCGGGGGCTCAAGGCAAGAAGGTCGTCATCGGCGCAAGCATGGTTCAGAAGGACAGTGATTGGTGGGCCATGATGGCAAAACTGACAGAGCAGGCCGCCAAAGCCAAGGGCTATGAGATCATCACCGTTTGGGCAAATGCCGATCAGGAAAAACAGATCAAAGATATTGAGGATTTGATCCAGCGCAAGGTGGACATCATTGTCATGGGGCCGGTCCAGCAGGACGGCAGTATGGTCGCCATTGATCAGGCCCACAAAGCTGGAATTCCCGTAGTAACGGTAGCGAGATTGTCAAAAACCAAAAACGTGACGGCGGCAGTGGTTGCCGACGAACCGGAGTTCGGGAGAAAGCAGATCCAGCAGATCGCCAAAGATTACCCGAACGGGGCCAATATCGTTTTTCTCTTTGGCCCAATGGGCGCAGGTTATGCCATCCAGATGTTTGAGGAGGGCACGACACCCGAGCTCAAAAAATATCCCAATCTCAAGCTGCTCCATAAATATACCTCGCCGAGCGACATCGCCTCGGATGGGATGAAGAACGCCGAGGACGCCATCGTCCGTTTTAGCAATATCGACGTCTTCGCGTGCAGCAACGACGGACTGGCTCTGGGTGCGGTCCGGGCGGTCCAGAGCGCCGGCAAAGGGGACAAGATCAAGGTTTATGGCGCAGGGGCGACCCTCATGGGAATGCAGGCCATCTACGACGGACAGATGCGCTATACCACCATCAAGAGCCAGGCAAAGATGGCTGAGATGGCCCTGGGATTTGTGGATTCGATCGTCAATAAGAAGCCCCTGACAAGCAAGATGGCATTTGTTCCCCCGGTTGTGGTGACCAAAGATAACGTGGCAACCGTGAAAGACCCCATGTTGGGTGGATCTTTTACCGAACCTTCCACGTTTACCCCGAAGAAGTAGTCCACTGAAAAAGGGATTTGTGGTAAAGAGGAGCCTCCGGGCTCCTCTTTACAGGTGGGCATCAGCGAAATCCTGCGTGCAAGCCCTGAAACAAAGCGGACACGCACGTACCTGCTACAACGGCATTTGATCCGATGTCGTGATGCTATCCGCTATACTCTGTGCTTTGTGCCATGAACGATAGGGAAGGGAGCCGCTGGAGGGATGAAGGTTTATAGAAAGGATTCCGGAAAACAATTTGTGCCGCAGGGTCATGCCAATATCACAGCCCGGGTGGTCTTCAATGCGGAAAACGGTTGCCTTAAGGCGAGTGTTCTGCTTTCAACATTACCCAGGGGAAGCGGGATGGATGAGGAGGTCCATGAGCACTCCGACCAGATCTTCTATGTTCTTCAGGGCATTGTCAACGCTTTTTCGAACAAGGAGCGGATGGCGACATTGAGTGAAGGAGATGCCATGCACGTTTCCGCCGGAGAATCACACTCCTTTTCAAATCAGGAAGAACAGGAGTGCAAACTATTAGTCGTGACCGTACCTCCTGTCGACAAAACCCGTTAGGCAACCTGAAGGACTGTTGAAGTCCAGACCATCATCCTGAAAAGAGAGGGGATGCCGAAGATGAAAGTCTATAGAAAAGGCACCGGAGAAAAATACACGCCTTTCGATCACTACAATATGACCACCCAGGTGATCTTCAACCCTGAAGGTGGCTGCAACAAGGCCAATATCACCCTGTCAACCGTGCCAAAAGGTGCGGGAAGCCATGATGAGATTCATGGACATTCAGACCAGATCTTTTACATGCTCAAGGGGACTGCCAAGGTGTATGCCCATGGGAAGTTGTTTGCAACTGTCGATGAGGGGGACGCTGTTCTCATTCTTGCCGGCGAGACCCATTCCGTGATTAATGGGGGTGAGACGGAATGTGCGTACATTGCTGTGACCGTTCCGCCCCTCGATAAGACTCATTAAGAAAAGGCCGATATTGATGAGCGACTCAAGGAGTTGGCAAGAAGGATACGGGGAAAGAAATGATATAACCGTCAGGAATTTTCCGGAAAGGAGAACCCAGAATGGATATGACGATTCCGAAGACGATGAAGGCCCTGGTTTTGACCGGACCGGGCACTTTTGAGATTCAGGAGGTGCCTGTTCCTTCTCCTGGACCTTTTGAGGTGCTCTGCCGCATCGGGGCCGTGGCCATCTGCGGAACGGACCCTGAGGTCGTCAAGGGAGGATTCCCGGGCTACTGGCCCCCGTCCTATCCCTTTATCCCAGGTCACGAATGGGCAGGCCAGGTGGTGGCCCTCGGGGAAACTTCTGAACACTTCTTTAAGTTAGGCGATCGTGTGGCAGGCGAAGCCTGGAAGGGGTGCGGCCACTGTCCCAACTGTGTTGCCGGGCATTACAACATGTGCCTCAACTACGGCCGGCTGGAAACCGGCATCCGTCACTACGGCTTTCAGTTCCGTGGAGCCTACGCCCATTACAACATTTACTCCGTGAAGGCCATCCACAGAATGAAAGACAACGTTTCTTTCCAGGAGGGTTCCCTGGTAGACACCGCGGGCGTTGGTATGCACGGGATGGAACTGACCGGTATCACCGCAGGGGGAACGGTCGCAATCATCGGTCCCGGCCCGATCGGAATCCTTGCTATGCGGACCGCCCGCCTTCTGGGAGCGGCGCGGATCATTGTCGTCGGCAGGCCACCGCGGCTGGAGGCGGCAGGAAAATTGGGCGCCGATGTCCTGGTCAATATTCAAAAGGAAGATCCGGTTGAGGCTGTGCGGGCGGCTACCGGAGGGAAGGGGGTTGATGAGGTCTTCGAGTGCTCCGGTTCCGAAGGTACCCTGAATCAGGCCATCCGGATGGTCAGGCAGGGAGGACGGATAGGCCTCCTGGGGGTCCCTTCCGAAAAGGTCGTCGAGCAGATCCCTTTCAAGTACCTTTGCCGAAACGAGATTGCGATCTTCGGCTCCAAGGCCAACCCCAATGTCAGCGATAAGGTCCTTTCTCTGGTCGCCTCTGGCCAGTTGGTTATCAGAGACCTGATCACGCACGTCTTTCCCCTGGAAGAGTTTGGCAAAGCCCTGGATACGTTTGTAAACCGCCGCGAAGGGGCCATGAAAGTTGTGATCGAACCCAACGGACCGGAAAGAGGTCTCGTCTAACGATTACGGCAACGATGGACGTATCGTCATTGGGTAACGTTCTTCGTCCTAAATTTTGGTAACCGCCCGACCCTAAACGAAACGGGCTTCATAACCGTAACCCTGACCAAAACACTCGGACTATTTTGATGCGGATCCGATGCAATGCTAAGATAGAAAGACGCGAGGAGATTCTGAAATGATCCATTATACTATCCGCCAGATTCAGACGGGCTGGCAGATCCTGGACAAGAGTCAATACGGCACCTA
>DATIGG010000176.1:0-3002 GCA_035454825.1 Thermodesulfobacteriota bacterium
TGATAGAGGAAATCGATCAATCGTCCGGGTGTTGCGACAAGGACATGAACCTTGTCCCTCAATTTGGCTTTTTGAATCTCCATGGAGAATCCGCCAAAGACGGCAAATGGAACCACACCGGTAAGCTTCGCTATGTTATCGATCTCCTCGACATATTGAAGCGCAAGTTCTCGGGTAGGAACCAGGATCAGGGCCTGGATGGCATTGATCGAAGGATCGATCATCTGGACCAGCGGGATACCACAGGCCGCTGTTTTACCCGACCCGGTCTCGGCCCGCGCCAAAAGATCTCTCCCTTTCAGGATAGGAGATAAGGCCTTTTCCTGGATGGGTGTCAAATCCTCATAACCCATGTTGGTCAGGGCCATTAGAATCTCGGGTTTTAAATCTAATTCTGAAAACTTCATTCTTACTCCTTAATAAAATGAGATTTCCCCCACAGGGCCACAGAGGGCGATCCGTGTCTGTGGTGAGGGTTTCCGTCTAACCATCGATTTCCACGATTCACACGACTTGCAGGCATGCGATGACTAAACCACGCAGAAACGAGCTGGAAGACTCCGTACGGATAATTAAAAAACCCGTAGAGGAGTTGTCTAGAGTCCTTTACGGGTCTTTGTCGTAATACCAAATGCTCTATGCAACAAATTCACTATATCCTATTTTTCACCTGAAAGCAAGAGATACAATCCGCCTCGTCCTGATAACAGACTTTTTGACAACTTATGGTTATCCTATCGGAAGCCACGCCTGACGATCGCCTCCTTTACCAGCAAATTCTTCCCCATGAAATCCTGGCGGTTCAGCATGGATACGGCTCTCCGGCCCTCCCATTGTGTTGACATCTCCACGAAGGCAATGCCCCTCGGCTGACCAGTTTGCCTGTCCTTGACAATCTTGACAGACATGACGTCTCCAGCCTTGGAGAAAAGGGCTTTGATCTCAACTTCAGTTGCCTGAAAAGGGAGGTTGGCTACGTAAACTTTCCTATTCATGTTTCCTCCAGAAAAACCCGCAAAGAAATCCCTTAGAGTTCTTGCAGGTATGAACGATAAGCCTAAATAGCTCTTTGCAACTTTTTCGTTACCTAATCATGCAACAACCTACGCTTAAAAGCCAGAAAATAAGTTCCGATTGTAATCCCTCAGCTTTTTGGGAATCGTGGCTCTTTATTGCCAGAGGCCCTGTCCTTCTTGCCCCTTACAATTCAATAGACTCTCCTGCCTCCAGGATCGTTACGATCGCCTTGCAGGTCGACTCGCATAGTTGTTTAAACTCGGTCGGATCCTGAACAAGAAAGGGGAAAGTCTTGTAATGCATCGGGACAACCACTTTGGGGTTGATCCACGATGTGGCCACGGCTGCATCTCTTGGGTTCATCGTGTACCGGTCGCCTATGGGTACGAATAGAATGTCCGGTTTATAAACCTCCCCAAGAAATTTCATATCTGAAAAGAGGCTTGTATCGCCCATGTGGTAGATAACTTTCCCACCTTGGGTCCAGATGAAACCAGAAGCATCGCCGACTCCTGTGGAATGCTCGGCTTTGACCATTGTAATGGGCAATCCCCGAATTTCCATGGTACCCCCGAAATTCATTCCTTCACCGACAATTTCTCCATTAACCGCAAGTTCATGAGTACTGACCAAAGTGGCGCCTGTCTTCTTAATAAGGGCATAGGCATCTCCCAAATGGTCTGGATGCGCATGGGTAACGAGAACAACATCAATTTTCGTCACATCGGAAAGAGTGACCGAGGTCGCAGGGTTTCCCGTTAAGAAAGGATCAATGATCAGCCTGATGCCATCGTCAAAAATGAACCCGGAGTGGCCTAATGCAGTAATTTTCATGACTATCCTCCCTGTTTGATTTTTGAAACTGTCTGATCACTATAAAATAAACGGAATCCTGAAAAAAGAAAATGAGGCAAATACTTTATTTTATATAAAACAGCTTTGTATTTTTTGGAAGGTCACAATTGCCCGGATTCGCCCCAGTTTTCCAGTAGCCTCTGATATCCTGGGTCTTCGTAGCGCTCCAGGGCAAATGCAGGGGCATAACGGGGTAATTTGCTGCCCGTGATATAGGAAGCCAGGAGTTCACCTGCTCCACAGGCAGCCATCACCCCGAACCCCGAGAGAGCACCCATCACGTAAGCCCCCTTGACCGGTAATTTTCCAATTAGTGGCCGGTTCTCACGGGTCTTTGTATAGTAGCCGCCATCGACGGTTGCTTTGGGGATACGGTCAAGATATTGTTTCAAGCCGGGAATCATTGCAACCAATCCCCGTAGGACGATTTCAGGGTAACGCCTATCGAATGAAAGCGGGAAGGCAGGCTCCACCGGGATGATGTGGTAAGCCCACAAACCAAGCAGGATGTCACTGTCAGGCCCGCCTTCCGGACGAGTGTGCACACCGGATGGAAGTTCCTCCATCAGCCGTTTTGTTTCTCCGGACTCTGATAACAGGGCACGTTCTTCATCTGACCAGGGCAGTAAGATCGGATCTGTCCAGATCAGCAAGGGTGCGTTGCGAGGGACTACTCCCAAATGGTCTTTGAAGGCCATCTTGGTATGTAACTCGGAGAAGACCGGAAGCTCAACTCCAATCATCTTTCCGACTTCCCTCAGACAAGGTCCTGCGGCATTGACAAAATTCTGCGTCGAAATAAGAGTCTCACCGCTGCCATTTCTCAGACGAACGGCCTGCACTTTGCCCCGGACTACCTCTACACCTTCCACCCTGGCGGATAAGAATCGGACCCCTTTTTCCCGCGCCCGTTCCAACAGATACATGCCCAGTTGCTGAACACTGAACCAGCCGCATCGCCGGCCATGAATCAGCGCCACGACTTTATCAGAGAGATACGGAAAATAACGCCGGATTAATTTCTGGTCAAGAATTAGGTCGATGCCAGCAGGCTGGTTTTCGAAGCCTTTCGCTGGAGCAGGAATGTAAGCAGGATCGTCAGGCTGGCCTGCATAATAGCGAAGCGGACC
>DATIGG010000177.1:0-10419 GCA_035454825.1 Thermodesulfobacteriota bacterium
CAGGCCGCCATGGTCTCCCGCGTCAAGATCATGGCGAAATTGAATATTGCAGAGAGGCGTCTTCCCCAGGATGGGCGAATCATGCTCCGGGTGAAAGGGAAAGAGATCGATTTCCGGGTGTCTACGGTTCCCACAATCCACGGGGAAAGCATTGTTCTCCGAATCCTGGATAAGGGTAGCATCGTCCTTGATATTGAGAAGCTGGGTTTTCCCGGAGATACCTTGAGAGGATTTCAGGAACTGATCGAGAGACCCCATGGAATTATTCTTGTTACCGGTCCCACCGGGAGTGGAAAAACTACGACGCTTTACTGTGCTCTTGAAAAGATCAACTCTCCGGATAAGAAGATCATCACGGTTGAGGATCCTGTGGAATATCAGCTCAGAGGGATCAACCAGATTCAGGTCAAGCCTTCCATCGGGCTCACTTTTGCGAATGCCCTGAGATCCATTGTGCGGCAGGACCCTGATGTGATCCTCATTGGGGAAATTCGGGATGCGGAGACTGCAGAAATTGCGATTCAATCTGCCCTGACCGGCCATCTGGTCCTCAGCACCCTGCATACGAACGATGCCCCCAGTGCCATCACCCGGTTGATCGATATGGGAATGGAGGACTACCTTCTTTCGTCAACCATTATCGGAATAATGGCTCAACGCTTGGTCCGGGTCGCCTGTCCTCATTGCCGGGTTCCCTCTACACCCGATCCTGCCATTCTCAAAGAGATGAAATTGAATCGGGAAGACCTTTCGCATTTTCAAGTTTCGGAGGTCAAGGGTTGCGAGAGCTGTTCCCAGACAGGGTACTGGGGCCGCCAGGGAATCTTCGAGTTCTTTAAGGTCACGGAAGAGATCCAGGGGCTTATTTTGGGGAAGAAAGACTCCAACATCATCAAGGAGGCTGCACGGAAACAAGGGATGAGGACTCTGAGAGAGGATGGCTGGCTAAAAGTGAAGCAGGGGACAACCACCATCTCAGAAGTCCTAAGGGCGACTCAAGAGGAGGAGGTTCTTTAAGCGATCAATGGCCGAATACCTTTATAAAGCCACAACGCTCGCGGGACAGACCGTTGAAGGCTCCATGGAGGGAAAGGATGAGGAGATGGTGGTCAAGAACCTCCATCAACTGGGCTATATTCCTGTGCGGATCAGCACCGCTCAGGAGAAGGGATCCGGGTCTCGACTCTTTTCTTTCTTGCCCCAGCGCGTCGGCATAAAAAGCCTGATGATCTTTACTCAAGAACTCTCCACCCTCGTTTCGGCGGGACTGTCGATTGACCGGAGCCTCGAAATCCTGGGAGACCTGACAGAGAATCAAAGACTGAAAGAGACTGTCAAAGACGTATTGAAAAGGGTCCAGGGTGGAAATTCATTGGCGGAGGCCCTTGGAAGCCATCCCAAGATCTTTTCGAAGCTCTACGTCAATATGGTGAAGGCTGGGGAATCAGGGGGTTTTTTGGAGACGATTCTGTCTCGTTTGGCACAATATCTTGAGAGCACGAAGGAGATCAAAGACCAGATCATCTCGGTGATGATTTACCCGCTGATTCTGACGATTGTCAGCGGGGCCTCCATCACTCTCCTGGTGACATTCGTGATTCCAAGGTTTGCCACGATCTTCTCCGATATGGGAAAGGCGATCCCTCTGCCGACTCAGATTATCCTCACCTTCAGCCAATGGGTCAGACAATACTGGTGGGTTGGATTGGGGACGGTTGCCTTGCTCTACTTCGGATTAAAGATTTATATCCAGAACGAAGAGAGAAAATGGAAATGGGATCGATTTAAATTAGGGTGGGTCATGGTCGGAGATCTCATTAAAAAGATAGAAGTATCCCGGTTTGCAAGGACGCTGGGAACGCTCCTCCAGAGCGGGGTTTCGATTCTGCCTGCCTTCAATCTGGTCAAGGAGATCTCACAAAACCAGGCCATTTCAAGATCAATCAGTCATGTTCATGACCGACTGAGGGAAGGGAAAGGAATTTCCAAATCGCTGGAAGAGACGGCGGTCTTTCCGGCTTTGGCGGTCCATATGATCGGTGTCGGAGAGGAAACCGGAAAACTTGACGAGATGTTGATCAAGGTGGCAGAGTCTTACGAAGAAAATGTCCGGACAACCGTAAAGCGTTTCGTTTCTCTATTGGAACCCATGATTCTCCTGGTCATGGGCGGGGTGGTCGGGTTTATTGTCCTCTCCATCCTGCTCGCGATCACGAGCATAACAGATATTTCTTTTTAGGTCCTTGCGAGTAATTGTACCCAAATCGCAATGGAATTGTTTACGATCAAGCGGATGTAAATCCGAAGCACGAAATTCGAAATTCGAGACAATCTCAAATTGCCAAATTTC
The DNA here is from genome assembly GCA_035454825.1 of Thermodesulfobacteriota bacterium. GTDB lineage: Bacteria > Desulfobacterota > BSN033 > BSN033 > UBA1163 > DATIGG01. The sequence continues at coordinate 2,351 of DATIGG010000177.1, forward strand.
AAATGTTCGAAACAAAAGAGTTTACAGATTTTGAATTTCGAAATTTCGAATTTGTTTCGGATTTCGATATTCGCATTTCGGATTTTTAAAGAATAGAGAGGGAGGAACTATGAGAGAGTCGATGAGGCAAAAGGAGAGAGGTTTCACCTTCTTCGAAATTTTAGTGGTGGTCACAATCATTGGTTTACTGGCCGCCTTGGTTGGGCCGAGGCTTTGGGGAAAGATCAGCGGTGGGAAACAGACCGCTGCCAAGGCCCAAATTGAGCTTTTTGGTACGGCCCTTGACGCCTTTCGGCTGGATACAGGGAGGTATCCTACGGGGGAAGAGGGGTTGAAGGCCCTCCGGGAAAAACCTTCCGGAGTCGAGACCTGGAGTGGACCCTACCTTCCGAAAGAGATTCCCCTTGATCCGTGGAAGAATGCCTATGTTTACAAATGTCCTGGAGAGCATGGGGATTATGATATTCTTTCCTATGGGGCCGACCGCGTCGAGGGAGGTGAGGGTGAGAATCAAGATGTGGTGAGTTGGAAGGATATCGGGAAGTGAAGGGTAGGGGATTTTCATTTATCGAGTTGATCGTTGTTCTCGTTCTCCTCAGCCTTTCCATTGCTTTGATCGCTCCATCCCTTTCCCGATTTTCAAAATCGGTTGAGCTCAAAACTGCGGTAAAAAAAGTTGCAGCCATCCTAAGATATTCCCGAAGCGAGGCCATCAATAAGGGAAAGGTCTATCAGGTTATTTTCGACTCGAATTTGATGGTGGTGAAAGTCCAGGCCGTGGAGCCTGAGGACCAGGAAGAGCAAGAGAAAAAAGAGGCAAAAGACACCTCAAAAGTCTATGCGCTTCCTTCAAGTATCCAGATGAAAGAGGTTAAGGTCGAATCGACCCAGTACCCCTCTGATTTGCCTGCCATCGAATTCTATCCCAATGGAGGATCGAATGGAGGGGATATTCTTCTTGATACACAGAGCGAAAAAGGCTATAAAATCAAGGTCAATTTTCTTACAGGGACGGTTATTATCGAAAAGGTTTGATTTGGGAGAGGGGAAGGGTGAAAGGGGATTCTATCAATAAAGATGAGCCTCTGAGATCAGATATGTCTAAAGGAAACAGACCTGATAAAAAATTCGAAAACGGGTTTACCCTGCTCGAGGTCATCGTCGCCCTTGCCATTTTGGGAATTGGGCTGACCGTAGTTATTGAACTCTTTTCCGGTGGGCTCCGCCTGGGGAGGGTATCCGAAGAGTATACGAGGGCCATGAGTTATGCCTCTCTCAAACTGGAAGAGATCGCCACCCAGAAGACGATCGAGGAAGGAGAGAATGAAGGGGAATTCGACAAGAATTTTCGATGGCAGGTAGAGGTCCGAAAGATGGATCTTCTCCCGGGTGATAAGGGGACAGAGTTTAAGCCCCCTGCCGATTTTTACCATATTCGAGTTAACGTCTTATGGAAGTCAGGCTCAAAGGAAAGGTCCGCCAGTCTTGAGACTCATAAGACCGTTAAGTCAGGATCCGATGAGAAGAAAAGTTAAAACCAATGACTTGCTCAGAAAATAAAGGTCACGTCTCACGGCAACGATGCCCGTATCGTCATTCGGTAACGTTCTTCGCCTTAAGAAGTTCACGTAATTGTTCGACCCTAAACGAAACAGGCTTCGTAACCGTAACCCCAACCAGAAATGCCTCAAATACGGGGTTTACCCTGCTCGAGGTCGTTGTGACGCTGACGATCCTCGGGTTCATTCTTCTCATCATTTCCGGGGCCTTGCGTTTGGGACTCTCTGCATGGGACAAAGGGGAACAGTCGAGAGAGGAGTATCAGCGGCAGAGAACGGTCACCCAGTTGCTCACCCGGCAGGTCAAGTCTGTGTTTCCTTACAAAATCAAAACCCAGAAGGCTGAAGGAGATTATCTTGCCTTCGAAGGGAAGGCTCGCTCCCTGAAGTTCGTCTCGGCCCTTTCTCTCAAGGCTCCACGGCCCGAAGGGTTTGTCTTCAGCATTTATGAGTTTAAAGAGGGGGGGCAGGAGGGAGGCCGCCTCGTGGTCTACGAGAAGAGAGTGACCAACAAGGATTTTTTTGAAGAGGGGCCTAAGGAGGAAGAGGGAGTTTCTGTCCTCGAAGGGCTTTCCGATGTCCGCTTCGAATACTTCCGGGAAGAGGATACAGAAAAAACGCGGTCTGAAGCCTGGCTGGATGAATGGAGCGCCAAGCAGGAAAAGGAGCTGCCCAGGGCCTTAAGAGTGACCCTTACCTTTAAGAACGGGAAGGCTGAGAAGGAAGAGGCGCCTCTGATCCTTCTCTCCTCCATTACTGCAAATCGGTTCGAAGACATGAAGGCAAGCCCTGTGGGCCCAGCGGGATTTGGGCGAAGGGCTATCCGGGAGAGACTTCAAAGTCGATGAAATCGAAAATTTCAAAACTCCGAACTCCGATCTCTGGACTCCGAACTTCCCGGGGAGTGGCCCTGATCATGGTGCTATGGGTGATCACGATCCTCTCAGTGATCGTTTTCGAATTTGCATTCGCCATGAGGACAGAGGTTAATATTACTCAGCATTATAAGGAAGAGGTTCAGCTCTATGCCTATGCCGAGGGCGGGCTCCATCGCGCGATGGCGGAACTGATCTACAAACATGACGCAAGAATTCAGCAGATGCGAAAGACGCCGACGACAGAAGAGATCCCGCCGGAAAAAAAGGAATGGGTGACGGATGGAAGGGTTTACCTTCTTCCGTATGATCAGGGAACCTGCGAGATCCGGGTCATGGGGGAAGCGGGCAAGGTGAATATCAATACGGTCTCCGAGGCAACCCTCCGAAGGATCGTCGGCCAGATGGGTCTTGAAGGAGAGGCAAGGGATGTGCTGACCGATTCGATCCTGGACTGGAGGGACGCGGACGATTTATATCGGATTAATGGAGCCGAGAACGATTACTACCAGTCTCTTAAAGAGCCTTACAATTGCAAGAACGCAAACCTGGATTCCATCGAAGAGCTTCTTCTCATTCGGGGGGTTACTCCAGACCTCTTTTACGGCAAAAAGGAAACCAAGAAAGAGGAGGGGGGAGAGGCAGAGGCCAAAAAGGAGGACCGAATCGGCCTCAGGGACATCTTCTCCATCTATTCCATTGGAGAACAGGTCGATATCAACAGTGCAGCCATTCCTGTCTTGAGGGTGGTCCTGGGTTTTCCTGCAGAGGTAGCCCGGCAAATCGTGAAGGCAAGAGAAGAGAGGGGGTTTCTCAACCAACAGGATCTTCTCCAGAGAGTTGCTGAAGTGACGCCCTTTATCGGGGAGGTAGGGAAGCTGATTGTCTACCAATCCGTGACCCCTTACTATACAATTGAATCGAAAGGAAAAGCCAAAGAGGGGGGATCGGTTCAGGGAATAAAGGTGGTCGTCAAAATCGATTCAAGGGATAAGGCTGGATATAAAATCATTCAGCGGGTGGATCGGCTCCTTTAAGTCAATTAGTCACACAATCAGGAGGTCCGAACAGTAAGAGGCATCAAGGCTATGAAAGAATTATCCTGCGGGACTTTGAGACTATATGACTATGAGACTACGCCGCCACTTACCTTTGGTACAAGAATTGCTACATTTTTACGCAAAAAGTCTGAGAATTTGTTTCTAACACTTGCAGAAATCACCAATAGAAACTCCCCTCCCCGCCGCGGGAGGGGATGAAGGGGAGGGGGGGACTAATAAGGACAAAATTCGTATTGTCCACCCCCACCCCCTGAACCATGTAAGGTTCAGGGCTTTGTCCTGCACCCCGCGTGGTGCAGGGTTCATCCTCCCCCCTGCCTACCGGCAGGCAGGCATCGAAGGGGGAGGATATTATTGAGAAGATTTCGAATGCTTTTGCTTAGATTTTGGGACACCTTATGATGATTTTTGAATCAAGTTTTGGCATCGATTTTAGAAAGAGTCATCTGGTTCTAACCTATCTCAGGCGATCTTTCGGGAAGGTTCGCCTCGTTGATTTTGGAATTCATCCCGTACCGCCTGAAAGCCAGAAGGAAGAACGGGAGGCTCAGTCCATCGGTCTCATTAATTCCTTTATCTCGAGCCATCAAATCCACCGGGACCGCGTTTCAATCGCCATTCCGAGGGAGAAGGTGGTTATCCGTTTCATCAAATTTCCTGCTGCAACGAAAGAGAACCTGAGGAAGGTTCTGGAATATGAGACCCCCCGGTTCACCCCCTTCGAGAAGGGAGAAACCTACTTCGACTATCAACTCCTGAAAGAAGACAAGGATGGTCTCCACCTCCTGGTGGCGTTTGTGAAAAAAGCGGAAGTCGATTACCAGTTGGCCTTATTGAAAAAGGTTGGAATTCAGCCTCTCTCCATTCAAATTCCATCGGTTGCAGCCCTCAACCTCTTTTACTATCATGAGGGACTCAGAGATGGGACTCCCACGATCCTTCTCGATGTCGCTGAGTCCTTTGTGGAGTTAAACCTCCTTCTGGAGAGGGAGTGGGTGGAAAGTTATCATCTACCCCTGCCTCCGGAGGAGAAGGCGTTGAGAATCGTGAATCTGCTTAAACGAATGGGACTCAAAGACGATTCTCTCTCAAAATCGGCCTTCTTTGTTTACGGCTCAGGAGCAGAGGAGACATGGATTTCCTCGTTAAAGGCAACCCCTCCCATCAAAGGGATCCTTGCTCCACCTCTCCACCGCCTCGTCATCCGTAAGGAAGTCTCGAACCCGGGGAAGCTTTATGCCTCAATCGGTCTTCCGCTCCGGGAATTGACCAGGACCCAGTTCAACCTCAATCTTTTGCCAGTGGAGATGAGAAAGAAAGTGAGACAGATCGGAAAACCCCTCTTCCTCGTCCTGACGGCCATTGCTTTCGTCCTCGCGATGTCCTGGGGGATCGGCATCTATCAGCGCTATCAGAATGCATGGGATGCGGCCAATGCTGAAATCAAGAAGCGAAAGCCTGAAATTGATGCGGTCGAAAAACTCCAGAAACAGAAGGAGGAGCTGGGAAAAGAAATCTCCGAATTCAGGAAGATCGAAACAGGAGAACCGAGCAAGGTTGAGATCTTACGGGAGCTGGCCCAGATTTTGCCCAGTACCGTTTGGATCTGGAATCTGAAGTATACCGGCAAGGAGGTGGAGATCAGCGGGTTTGCCGATTCGGCCTCCGACCTTATCCCACTCCTTGACAAGTCTCCTCTCTTTGAAAGGGTCGAATTTCTGGCTCCTGTGACCAAAGAACGATCGCGAGTGATCGTTGGCGGAGCGCCGGTCGACAAAGAGAAGGAGCGATTTAAAATCAAAGTGAGGTTGGAAGCGAAGAGGTCAGCGCCTTGAAGCCATTTGCGTTTTTAAAGAAACCGGGGTTTTCTCAGAGAAGGCTATTCTGGGGGGTCGTCGGAATAGGAATCGTCATTCTTCTCATTTTCTTTGGAATTCTCCCCCTCGTTGAAGCCGCGAAGAAAATGGAAGGCGAAATCGCGATGAAGCGGAGGGTAATCCAGAAATACGATGAGTTTCTGCAGAATCGCAAGAGCGTTGAAGAGGACCTCCAGCGAACCCAAAAACAGTACGAGGAGATTCAGAAGACGCTCCTCCCCGGCGAGACTCCTCAACTCGGAGCAGCGACCCTTCAGGAAATTGTGAAGAAGATTGCGGACAAGAACGGAATTGCTGTCCGGAGTTTCAGGATCCTCGAGCCCAAGGAGGCGACCCCCTATCGCAAGGTTTCGATTCAGATCGAATTCAATCCCGTCAACAACATCCTGAGTCTCGGTCAGTTTTTTTATGATCTCGAACATCACGAAAAGAAGCTGTTGATCTCGGAGATGGACCTTCTCATCTTTAACATCCGGTTGCCCAATAACATCCAGGGCAATCTGGTGATCACGGGTCTCATGAAAGGGACCAAGGCGAAGGAAAAAGGAAAGGAGGGTTAGGCGTGGCCCTGAGATACAGTGTCTTGTGTCTTCTCGCACTATTCATGATCGTCCTTCTCACACTCAAGAATTACGACACGTGGACAGCGCCTCTCAGCATCCCTCCGGAGAAGGTCGTCTCTAAGAAATCGAGTGTGAAACCTGAAAGCCCGTTGGCTCCGGGCGACCAGAAGGATGGAAAGGCCGCACCTTCCATTGCGTCTTACATCTTGATTGCAGAGAAAAATCCCTTTCACCCTGACCGGAAGGAATTTCCCATTCTTACAGAAATTGCTAAACCGGAAGTTAAAAAACCGGTTGTGAGGCCCCAGGTAACTTTATATGGCGTGACCCTCGTGGGCGATTACCGATCAGCCTCGATCTCCTATCCAGGTCGACCTCTTCAAAAAGGAGAAAGGGAGATTGTGACTGTGAAAATTGGGGATCGGGTGGGGGAATATAAATTGGCCAAGATCTTGGAGGATCGAATTGGACTTGAAACTCCCGAGGATAGTTTTGAGGTCCTTCTCTACGATTCCAGAACGCCCAAAAGGAGGGTTGCTGTTAAAACAGAAAACAAACCTGCTTCCGTCACAAGCACGATCCCGACACCTCCAGCTCCCCCGGAAGCAGCCAAACCCGCTCCACCCAGAGCAGGGGAAACACCAGGGGCGCCAGTCAGAGGTGCAATTGCCAGCGCTCCGGTGCCGACCCCTGTGACTCCTGCTATCGGACCTGGCCCAGTTCCCACTCCTACCACTCCCAGGACAAGGCGATGGTATGGACCGAGGCCTTCGGGTGGAGAATAAACCTATGAGAAAGGAGTTCTTCCAGGATGAGAGATAAAAAAGGGTTGTGGATAAGGAGGGTTTTCTTATTCTTCCTTCTCTTTGGATCAACGCTTCTTTGCTTTGGGAATGGCCTGGCACTTCAGGCAGAGGTTGTCGTGCCTCCTTTATCCACAACATCCGCGCCTCCTGTCTCTCAGGTACAGGCTGCTCCTGTGGCTCCAGCGGCTCCTGCAAAACCATCGACTCCTGCAACACCGGCAATCCCGGGCCTTCCTGTGGGTCCGGTCCCTCCGGTAACTCCAGTGGCTCCACCGACTTCGCAGGCTCCTGCTGCTCCTGCCACTCCTGGTTCTCCCGCCGCTCCTGTAACCCCTTCAACTCCTCCCCCGACTCCAACGCCGGCACCGCCGCCTCCTTCAGTCCCCAAACCTCAGAGCTCTGGTTTCATCTTCAATTTTGACAATGCAGACCTCTACGAGGTGATCCGGGTCATGGGAGAGGTCATGAAAATGAATTACATTATCGACCCCAAGGTCAGAGGGGTTGTCAACATTCATACTTCGGGACAAATTTCAGGAGATGACATCTTTCCTGTCTTCCAATCGATCCTGCAGCTCAATGGAGCCACCGCGGTCAAAAAAGGGCAACTTTATGAGATCGTCCCTTTTGGTGATGCAAAAAAATTGTACACTCCTCTTTCCAAGATCGAAGATACGACGAAAACACTTGCCGAAGAAAAGTATGTGATTCAGATCATTCCGTTGAAGTATATTCCGGTCACCGAAGTCTCTAAAATGGTCAAACCCTTCCTCTCCGATGGGGCCGATATCATTGAGCATCCTCCCCAGAATATCCTTCTCCTTGGCGATATCGCCTCCAATATTAGAAAGTGCATTGATCTCATCGCCCTTTTTGATATCGATATCTTTACGGAGCTGAGAGTCAGGGTCTATCCGGTCATTAATTCCGATGTTACTGAGGTCGCCAAGGAGTTAGAGCGTATCTTTGCTTCATTCGAGGTTTCAACCAAGTCGGGCCGGGGAGTGGGGATTACGTTCACACCCGTTACCCGCATCAACTCGCTCATCGTGGTCAGCTCTATCCCCAATATCTTTGAGAAGGTTGAGGGATGGCTCAAGCAACTGGATCAGACTCCGACGGATGAAACGAAGTATGGGGTTTTCGTTTATTATGTCCAGAATGGAAAGGCAAAGGATCTGGCCGATGTCCTGAAGCAGATTTTCACCCCGCCGAAGGAAAAGAAGGATGCTAAGGCGGCTCCTACGCCAACGACACCCACCACACCGCCTGGGCCGAGAAGCGTCAGGCCTGCCCCAACTCCGACAACACCCGCAACACCACCCCCA
>DATIGG010000178.1:0-7363 GCA_035454825.1 Thermodesulfobacteriota bacterium
TGGCATCATCACGCTCGTTGAAAAACGGTCCATTGCATGGCATATCTCCTCAGAAGGGAGGTGAACTCAAGTTCGGAGTATTGATATGTAGTACCAAAAAAGGAGGAGGGCAAAAATATGAAACGATTCTATTGTTTATCACTGTTGTTTGTCATCATTGGGTTTCCTTTTTCAGTCATGGCTCAGGAAGCGATCGTCCATGAGGCCTGGTTTATCCATATGGAATCGGCAGGGGGTTGGGTTGCTGCAGAAAAAGGCTTCTATGGAAAGGTTCAAGTCAAGGAGGTCCAGGGAGGACCGGGTATCTCACCCATCCAGAAGGTCGTTGCCGCGGTCAGGGGGGGAAATATTGCGTTTGGAAATGACTACCCGGAGAATATTCTTCGAGCCCGTGAAAAGGAAGGGATCGAGCTTGTGGCCGTGAGCGTCGATTTTCAAAACAGTGCCATGAGGATCATCAGTTGGAAACCGATCAAATCATCTAAAGACATCAAAGGGGATCTCGGCATCTGGATTGGATATGATGCGAAGGTAAAATGCGCTGTAGGCAAGGGTTGGGAGAAACAGTTTACCATTCAGAATCAGGGCGGCGACATCAAGCCTTGGCTGGTGGGAAACTGGCCTCTTGCCTCTGCAATGACCTATAATGAACTGATTACAGCCCAGCGAGAGGCCAAAAAGATGGGAAAAGCCTTTTACACCATCGATTACAAGGACTTAGGGATCGATTGGATGGATAACGTCCTCTTTACCACAGAGGAAATCATCAAGAAACATCCTGACGTCGTCCAGGCAGTCGTCACAGGAAGATATAAGGGTTTCAAATGGGCCCTCGAGAACCCAAAAGAGACCTTTGAAATCCTGAAAAAGATTAATGATAGCCTCGACTTTAGTCATGAAATGGATGCCGTTGACCCAATGAAGGCATTGATGATTACCGCCGATACGAAGAAAAATGGGTTGGGTTACATCCATCCCAGGAAATGGGAAAATGTGGGGAAAGATATGTTCAAGGCCGGTCTCATGGATAAGATGCCGGACGTGAAAAAGGCCTATTCCGATAAATTCCCAAGCGGAGTAATGCCCTAATTTCATTAACCGGAGGCAAGGATGACAGATCGACTTTTCTTGGAACAGGTAGGAAGACCGTTCAGTCTCAATGCGATTGGTAGCGCAAAGCTCTGGGAGGTTCATCACTTCCGAAATGATTCCAGTATTCCACCTTTGGTTTATGTCGTGGAAAGTGAGGTGGGTCGAAGGTTTATTCTCGGGAGGGAACTATGTGGCCGCCTCAAATTCAACATGATCCGCTACATTGCCAAATCGATGGTCGAACTGTTTTTTGAGCAACTCAACAAAAAAAAGATTTCCCAGTACCTCATTCTCCGGGGGGCTTACCCTTTCGACCTTCAATATGCAATGGGAAGCGCTCCTCCCTTTGACCGTTTCCTGCTACCCACCTCTTTCATCAAACTCCAGCGGGTCCTCAACCAGGAAGGAACTGATTGGGAAATCCATTCCGCCAACCTGATCGGTGAGTATCAGGGAGATACATGGCTGATTCCAGACACGGCCCTTGCCTCCGGCTCCACGATTGCCTTCTTTTTAAGGAATGGGTTTTCTCACCATCTGCCTAAGAGAGTCTATGTCTTCACTGCTTGCGGAAGCCTGGAGGGAATCCGGCGTATTTTTCAGGAATGCAAGAAGAAAGGGGTGGAGTTGATCCCTGTCTTCTCCCAGTGCATCTTTGAGGTTTCAAAGACAGGAAACCTTCCAGGACTACCCCTGACCGACCTCTCCGTGATGAGTGACGGTTCGATGACAACTCAGGAATTTTATCGGAAGGCCTCTGACCGGTATCAAGAAAAAAGGATGTGTTGTGTCGGTGACATTGGTGAGAGTCTTGAGGACCCCGTCTCCTATTCGATCAACGCCCTCCGGGAGATGCAGATTCTCGGTATGGACCCTCAAAAAGAGAACTGGGATAACTGGACGATCGATATCCGCGAACAGGAAATGAAGAAAAGGATCCACGATTCCTACCCTTCTGTTTATGAATATTTTAAGGATGTTCTGGGAGGATAACCCAATAAGCGGTGCGTTCTGGGAAGACACCCTACAACAAACTAACCCGGCACCGGAACCAAATGGATATTAAAATCCCAAAATCCAAATCCCAAATTCCAAATAATTTTCAACCACTCAATGACCAAAATCTGAAACAAATTCGTTGGTCATTCGAAATTGGAATTTGGATATTGTTTGTGATTTGGTGCTTGGAGATTGGTGCTTCTGCAGGGTAGCCAAGATTTTGTTGCAATTTTGCGTTCAATTTGACTCATAAAGGGCCGATGGACCAGGAAACGACCTCTCCAATTGCCATCCGTTTTATCAACGTCAGGAAGCATTTCAAGGACCGTGATGTGGAAGCCCTCGACGGAATCGATCTGGAGGTGTTTCAGGGCGAGTTTATGAGTATCATCGGCCCTTCAGGATCAGGGAAGAGTACCCTGCTCGAACTTCTTGGAGACATTGGGGATGAGGGCGGACCCTCGGAAGGAAAGATTCTCATCGATGGGAAAACCCCTGAAGAACTCCGAATGGGACGGGGGTACGGCATTGTCTTCCAGGATTCGACCCTCTTCCCCTGGTATCGCGTCTTCGAAAATTGTCTCCTCCCCTTTCGAATTGCAAAAAGTCAATTTCCAAAAGAAGAACAGGTGAGGCGGATTGAATCGCTCCTGGAGATGGTCGATATCGATCGAAAATTCTGGTCCTACTATCCCAAAGAGCTCTCTGGAGGCATGCAGCAGAGGGTCGCCATCGTGAGAGCCCTTGCCCTCGATCCTCCGCTGCTCTTAATGGATGAGCCCTTTGGAGCTCTCGATGACCTGACTCGGAAATCGATGCAGATGCTTCTGCTCGATATCTGGTCAAAAACAAAAAAAACAATCCTGATCGTCACTCACTCCATCTCTGAAGCCTGCTTCATGTCCGATCGCGTTGTCATCCTTTCCCCACGGCCAGGACGCATTGCCCGAACTATTTCCATCCCCCTTGGCAGGCCTCGCGACCGCACGATGGTGGAGACAAAAGCCTTTGGAAGAATTTGTGGAATGGTAAGGGAAGCGTTGGGATCAGGGTGATCGAATGCGGATTTCGGAATGCGGAGTCAAGGAATTCGGGGCAAACGATTTCGGAGGATCTAAGCAGCGTCACCTATTGCCTGTTGCCTCGTCCGGATACTTTCCGTATTCGATAATGATCTGATCAACCCCGGCCAATTCTTTCAATTCCACATTGATCGAATCCTGTCTGGATGTTTTCAGGATGCTCCCAACATAATCAGCACAGATGGGCAGTTCTCTGTGGCCCCGATCGATCAGAACCGCCAATTCGATCCGGCGAGGTCTTCCAAGGTCTAACAAGGCATCGAGGGCAGCCCGGATCGTCCTCCCCGTAAAAAGAACATCATCTACCAGAAGGACGTGTTTATCTTCTATAAGAAAGTTAATCTCTGTTTTTTTGACCTCGGGCGTCTGACTCAACCGGGTCCAGTCATCCCGGTAAAGTGTGATGTCGATGATCCCCATTGGAAGATCGAGTCCCTTTCTCTTGTAAACCCTTTTTTTTAACCTTTCGGCCAAAAATACACCGCCGGTTCGAATTCCCACGAGAACGATCTCATTGAGCTGTGGATGCCTGGCGAGCATTTGTTCACAGATACGATCCAGCGCGGCCTCCATATCTTTTTCTGTTTGAACGACCTGTTTCTGAACCAAGGGGAACCTCATCTATCTTTGCGACCTACGGGATGACCTGCCTCCCTATCCCGCGGGCGATTAAACCTCCATGTTGCAAAGAAAACGCCATGGCAGACCCAGCGGAAACACTGGAAAAAGCTTTGGAGCGGAATCTTCTGAACGTCGAGCACGACCGTCTATTGCCTTTGCTGGACCTCACTCTTGGTGAAGTCCTCGGTTACCTATCCAATTCCAACAAAATCCGCATTCCAAGGCATTGGAAGTGTTCCCGCTGGGTCTGTCCAATGCGACGATAAGCAAAAGTCGTCCCAGCCCTGTCTGCGATTGTCCCATCATGCATATTTTTTTGCCCTTGTTCGTCGAACCCACCAGAATGCGGCCCCTACGAGACAAAGGCCTAAAATGATTGCCGCCAGGACCGGCCAGGGAGGGATCAGGGTCTTTTCCACATCCGAGGAGGCCAGCAACCCAACCTCCCTGATCTTCTTGCCTTCGTTCTGGACGATAGCCTTTGCAACAACCTGACCTTTCTTAATCGGGGCAACGACAGAGGGTGGAAATTCTGGAGTAACAGAAACCATATTTTCTTTCCCCTTCCCTACCGTCACCCTGACATCTTCTGAAGCGGTTAGGCTGACCTGGTCTACTTTTCCCCTTCTCACCTTCACCGGGCCAAAGGTGGCTCCCTTCTTAACAGCCTCCACGGTCGAAAAGTTCCTGAATCCGTATTCCAACAATTTCTGGGCCTCTGGCGCCCTCTTTTTCACTTTGTCGCACCCCATGACCACGGCGATCATCCTCTGACCATCCCGCTTTGCAGTGGCCGCAAGATGATAGCCTGATTCTTCGATATGGCCTGTCTTTAGCCCATCCACCCCGATGTTTCTCGTAAGAAGGACATTTCGGTTGCCCTGCTTGATTCCATTGTACTCATATTCAATCATGGAGTGGATGGCAAGCGCCTCGGGGTGATTTTCGATATAGCGTCTTGCGAGAATGGCCATATCCAGGGCGCTTGTGTATTGACCTTCTGCAGGCATTCCATCGGAGTTTCTAAACTGGGAATCGTTCATTCCTAAAAGCTTCGCCTTCTCATTCATCTTTGAAACGAAGACCTCTTCAGACCCTGCCATGTGTTCTGCCAGAGCAATGCAGGCATCGTTTCCCGATGCGACGGCAATCCCTTTCAAAAGGTCCTCAACTTTTACTTGACTCCCAACCTTGATGAACATTTTCGACCCTTGAGTCCTCCAGGCTTTCTCGCTCACGGTCACGAGATCATCCATCTTCAACTGTCCGCCATGGATTGCATCAAAGGCTAAGTAAAGGGTCATCACCTTGACGAAGCTGGCCGGAGGGATCCTTAACCTTGGATTCTGTTCAAAAAGAATCTCTCCGGTGAGGCCATCCATGAGTAACGCGGATTGAGAGTCACATTGGAGGGAACTTTGAGCGCCCTGCAGAGCGGCTTGGGCGGTCGGGGGGTTTTCGGTCGGAGTTGATTTCTTGGTCATTTGGGCGGTCTCCGGTTTCTTCGTGGGCCGTTCCCTCTTGGCAAAGGAACCCTCAGGAAAGATGAGGATGAGCGTCACAAGCAATAGAACCGGAATCCATCCATTTCGAAAGGAACGAATCATTAATTTCCTCCTTTGAGTTTTGTATCAAGCGTTGTTTGGGTTTTTATTCATAACAAATCCCTACCTATTTTTCAATCCAGCTCCGAAAGAGATTATTCATTGGAGTCTGTCCGTAAACTCACGGTTTCCAAAAAAACCGTCATTCCCCGACGTATGATCAATTTTGACGGGTCGGGAAATCCAGCATTTTCAAGGGTCTCTGGATGCCCCCGTATCAGAGTACGGGGCAGGCTCCTCAAGTCCGGCATGACGGAATAACGGACTTTGTAAACAGACACTATTAAATCTGAAGTTATGTGGGAGCAACCTTGCATTCAACTTCATTCCACTTTAGAATTTCATGGGGTGAGGTCGAAGGGTTTTCATTTTGGTTGGATATGGGAGAAATGAATATTACACTCATTGGTATGGCGGGGGTTGGAAAGAGCTTCATCGGTCAGGAATTGGCCACGATCCTTCATTACGCATTCATTGATATTGATGAATTGATCGAAAAACAGTTCAATCAGACCTTGCAGGAAATTGTCGACCGTTTTGGCGAGCAACGATTTCTGAAAATTGAAGAACAGGCGATCCTGGGTTTGGGAGAGATTGATCGCTGTGTGATCTCGCCAGGAGGGAGTGCGATTTACTCAGTCAAAGCGATGGAATTTTTAAGAAAAAACTCCATCGTCCTCTTTCTCGACGCTTCCTTTGAAAGCATCAAAAATCGCGTTCACAATGAATCGACCCGGGGAATTATCGGGCTGAAGAAGAGAAAATTAAGGGATCTTTACCGCGAAAGAAAACCCCTCTATCAGAAGTATGCCGGGATGACGATTAAGCTGCCTGATGCCTTGAACAGGGATGTGGTCGTGAAGGAAATCCTTCAGAAATTGTCCGTTGAGGGCAGAAAGGATAGTAACGGTTTAGGAGGATAAAAAATGCAAGGGTCTACTCCTTCTCTTCAGGAATGGAGAAATCTCTACCAGGCAGCCACAGAATTTAAGAAGATCGGTTGCTGGGACTGGATGTCAGATACGGAAATTTTTGGTGTTCAAAATCCTGTGAACGGCATGATCGGCTACTGTTGCATCATGGGTGAGATGAAGGAGATGCTTGGCCTCGTCGTTTATCTGGGAACAGAGGGACTCGCCGGTTACTCGAAAATCCAATCTGAAGATCTCACTTCCGATGCAATTGATTTTTTGCACGACCAAAAATGTTTGACCGTCACGTTTGAGAGTCGCAAATACTTGCGGGAACCGGACCTCGAAGTGATCAGAAAACTGGGTCTAAAGTTTAGGGGACACCAGGAATGGCCTCTTTTCAGAAATTACCAGCCAGGGTATCTTCCCTGGTATTTAAACAGGGACGAAGTGATTCACTTAGCCACCACCCTCCCTCAGGTCATAGAAGTCGCCCTTCGAGTAAAAGAGAATAAGGATCTACTGGTCGCTCCGAATGAAAACCATTACCTTGTTCGGATCCCTGAAAAGGTTGGAAAAGTCCCGACATGGCGAGATGAATGGCGGGAACCCTCTCCTGTCGAAACAGTCGAATACAACATTCCACCTGTTAATGAGCTTCATCTCCAGAGAATCAAGAAGACCATTTCACGACACCAGGGAACCTGGGAAATTGATCGATTTCATTCTCCCGGACTTGTCGATGAAGGAGGAAGGCCCTATTTTCCATATGTGTTTTTATGGGTCGACCATGATACCGGTTTAGTCCTCAATGTCCGAGTGGCTGAGCTATCGGATTATCAGGCTGATTTTCAAAATCAATTTATGGGTCTTGCCGAAAAGCTAAAGCTTTTCCCAAACGAAATATGGTGTCAGAACGTGGAATCCTTCAGATTATTAGAATCCATTGCCGCCCGACTTGAAATAAAGTTGAAAATGGTCCATAACCTTCCGGCTCTGGAGAAAGTCCGAAGCCACCTATATTCATTTTTGAACCAGACAAAATAAGCAGTTG
>DATIGG010000179.1:0-23650 GCA_035454825.1 Thermodesulfobacteriota bacterium
GGGGCCAAAAATGAAAAGTTTAAAAACCGGATTCATTCTCTCAGTGATCGCAATCCTGTGCCTCATTTTCATGGGCACAGGGAAGGCTATTTCAGCAGAAAAAACGATTCGTATTGGCAGTCCGTTTAAGGCAGGTCACATCCTCGTTGATGCGGCGGAAAAATTTAAGGAACTGATCGAAAAGGGGAGTGGTGGGAGAATCGCCGTGCAGTTCGAAATTGGCACCAAGTCGGAAGAAGAAATCAATAAGCTGAACAGCGCCGGCGCGCTCGAGATGCAGTCCAACGGAACGATGTACGTGGAGAAATACGCGCCCGCATACTACTTCGTGTCTGCTCCCTACGTCATGAAGGACTGGGATCACTACATGCGCGTCTGGAACGGTAAGCTCGGCCAGCAGGCCCAGGCCGAGATGGAGAAGAACGGTAACCTGAAATTTCTGGGATCAATCAACCGCGGGGGGCGGCAAACGACAGCGAAGAAACCGCTCTACACGCCAGCCGACGTGTACGGCCTGAAGCTCCGGCTGCCCGTCCTTCCTACATGGGTAGCCATCTGGAAAGCCATCGGTGCAGAGCCGGTTCCGCTCCCGCTTACGGAGCTCTACGCTGGATTGAAGTCGGGGAAAGCCGATGCGTCCGAGGGTGACGTGTCGCAGATTACTTCCTTCAAGCTCGACCAAGTCCAGACGCACCTGATCATGACCAACCACATGGTAACGATCGGGGGATTGCTCATCTACAAGCCCTTCTTCGATGGCCTGTCGAAGGCTGACCAGACCCTTGTCGGTCAGGCGGCGAAGGACGCCTGTGACTTTGCCAATGCCAAGATGAAGGCCGCTGAGAGCTCGTACGTTCTCGAGCTCCAGCGCAAGGGCATGCAGGTCGTGATCCCGGATGCCGATTCGTTCCGGGCGAAGGCCAGGCCGGCCGTCGATGAGCTGTTCAAGACTCAATGGTCGGTCACGACCTGGGCTGAAGTCTTGGCGCAATAATCAAAAATTGAAAAAGGGAGGATGTTTTAATGATTGAAAGACATGTAACTTTTAACGTTATTCCGGGGAAAGAAGAAGATTTTGAGAACTTATTCAAGGCGGAATATAGCATTGCCATGTCGAGGCAACCCGGTTTTGTTTCGGTTACGCTCCTGAAAGAACAGGAAAAGGAAGCGCTTTACCAGATGGTGATTCGATTCCGGTCCCTTGAAACTGCAGCGGCGTGGAGGGATTCGGCCGATCACAAAGCCCTTTCACCCAAACTCAAAGCCCTCTATAAAGAGAGCTCGGTCCAGGTTTATGAGGTGATCGCACAAAAATAGATAAAACCCGAAGCACGAAATCCGAAATTCAAAACAATTTTGAATGACCGAAATACAAAATTCAAAAGCGATGATAATTGAATAGCGTTCCTCCATAAACTAACGTTTTTAGAAAAGGTCGTCATTCCGGCCCCGTATCAAGTACGGGATAGACTGCAGCCGGAATCCAGGGTTCCCGGTGAATACCGGGATCCAGTCTTTGAGATGGTTCCCGACTTTCGTCGGGACGGCGTCTGGATGCCGGATCAAGTCCGGCATGACGGTGGAAGATGTTTATGCACAAGCACTAAATAACGTTCTGAAATTTGGTCATTTGAATTTTGAATTGGTTTCGAATTTTCGATATTCGGATTTCGAGTTTACTTCGGCTAATACTTATTCTGTGCTCTTATTCTGTCCAGTGAAAGAGATACCAAGAACGATGGTTAAAACCTATCCGATGGCGTTTGTGACGGCTCCTAAGAAAGTGGAATTCCGGGAGAAGAGCTTACCGAAACTTTTTCCCAAGGATGTGTTGATTAAAGTGAAAGCGACTGCCATCTGTGGGAGCGATCTTCACATCTTCCGAGGAAAACACCCTGCTGCCCCTCTTCCGGTTGCCATCGGACATGAACTGTCAGGAGAAGTTTTGAGGATCGGAAAGAGGGTTTCCAAAGTGAAAGAAGGAGACCGGATCGTTGTGGAGCCAGTCATCATCTGCGGCGAGTGTTATTTCTGCCGTCGAGGAGAGTACCATCTCTGTTTGAATATTAGCTTCCAGTATAGAAAAGGACAGGGAGGATTTGCGCCCTATTTTGTTGCCGAGGAGAATTGGGTCCATCCCCTGCCAGAAAATATTTCTTTCGAAGAGGGGTCAATGGTTGAACCCCTTTCCGTCGCGATCCACGCGGTGAAAAAGGGAAACCTCCGGTTTGGCCAATCCATCGCGATTTTTGGAGCCGGGGCAATCGGCCTGCTGGTTTTGGTCCTTTCCAGGTTGAGCGGGGCAGGAGAGGTCTTTGTGGTCGATGTCCAGGGACATCGGTTGAGGAAGGCCAAAGAACTTGGAGCTTTTGAAACATACGATAACTCCAAGGAGGGTGCCGTCGAAAGAATCTTTGAGGAGACTTCCAGATTGGGTGTGGACCGGTCCTTTGAAGCGGTGGGGCTGGAAGGAACGCTCCTGCAATCTTTGAAGGTTTTAAGGAAAGGAGGCGTCGCCATATTAGTTGGCATCTTCGAGAATCCAGAAGTCAGGATTCCAGCCAATATTTTTGTTCAAAGAGAGATTTCCCTGATGGGCTCGCAGGGATACTGCTGGGATTTTCAGACGGCTTTGAAGATGCTTGAAAGAGGGCAAGTCAAACTCAAAGGATTCATTACGCATGTGCTCCCCCTGTCCTCGTTGCAGGAGGCTTTGGAGCTTTTGATGGACCCTGAACAGGGGGCTATCAAAGTCATTATAAAAATGGATGTGCAGGAAAATTAAGACCCATTAAGTTATAAATAGTCTCCCTTTTTTTAAAATTGCCGGGTGTCAATAAGATATTCGAGCGAAGAAGTGAGGCAGAAGCATCAGGATGAGGAATTGGGCTAATTTTTTCAGTTGGATTCTCATCGTCATGTTTTCTTTAACTATCCCCGCGAGTGGCCAAGCACAGGAAAAGAGGATAGTGGCAAAGTTGGCGGATACTCTGTCTCCTGATCATCCGCATACAAGGACGTGGATGCACTTCGCCGATAAAGTGAAAGAGAAGACCAAGGGACGAATGGAGATTCATGTTTACCACAGTGGCCAGCTCGGTCAGACTAAAGATCTCTATATTGGAATGCAGATGGGGAATATTGAGATGGCCAAACTTTCCACCTCTTTTGCTGGGGGGTGGATCCCAGAGGCCTATCTCTTTGACCTTCCTTATCTCTTTCAAAGCAGGGATGATCTATGGAGAATCCTTAAAGGCTCTTTGGGAGAAAAATTTTTTAGCGAGATTTATCCGAAGCAGAATTTAGCGGGCATCATGTGGGCAGATGAGGGAGTCGGGAGCATCTACACCGTAAACAAACCTATCCGTAAGCCAGAGGACTTAAAAGGACTCAAGATCCGGGTTGAGCCCGGCGACATCCATGTCCAGTCCATCAACGAGTTAGGAGGGATCGCAGCCCCTATGGCTTGGGGTGAGGTCAGTTCAGCCCTTCAACAGAAAGTCCTCGATGGTGCCGAGAACTCTCCCTCCCTTTTCTGGATCTCGAAACATTGGGAGATCTGCAAGGCTTACTCCCTCACTGAACACTTCTGGGCGACAACTCCCCTCCTCGCAAACAAGAAATGGTGGGACGGCCTTCCCAAAGATATTCGGGGTCAAATCGGCGAAGCCGCCCAGGACGCGGAGAAATACTTCTCGAAGATTTATGTAGGTGATGAAACTAAGGTCATTGCCTGGATCAAGGAAAAGGGCGTCCAGATCATCACCGATGTGGATAAGCCTGCCTTCAAGAGACGGATCCAACCTGTTTATGATGCCTTTATCAAAAAGTATGCCTTTGGGAAAGGCCTCTTAGACCAGGTCAGGGCAGCACAGAGAAAGTAAGGCGAAAAAACTCTCTCCGTAGAGATCCACGCCGTGAAGAGAGGACACATACCGGAGGATACATGCAGATTGAACCATCTGTTGCTGTTTTTGGAGCAGGAGAGGTTTTTGGTGTGGACCGATCCTTCGATCTCGTGGGTTTAGGAGGAACACTGATCCAATCGTTAAGACAGCCTATCAATATTTATTGGCATTTTTGTTGATGTCCATGGTAAAATTTTTTAAAAAATTCCTGAAAGGAGGCGTTTATGCATCGGAAATTGAGTATTCTGTCGATTGAGGTCGTGGTTCTGTTCTTCGTCTTCTGCGCAACAAGCTATGCGCAGTGGAAACCCGAGAAACCTATTAACCTTATCGTGCCATGGGGGGCTGGAGGTTCAACGGACCAGGTCACGCGCATCGTTGCTGGAGAACTGGAAGGCCCCTTGGGCCAGAAAATCGTCGCCGTCAACCAGCCAGGAGCCTCAGGCACCGTTGGAACGAAAACGGTCATGGATGCCAAGAAAGACGGCTACTATTGGGCATCAGGGGCTGCGGGTGACCTGGGGACCTATAAGGTCAAAGGCTTTCTCGATACGACCATTGCTGACTGGCATCTTTACCTGGATGTGGCCAATGTCATGGTGGTCTCTGTAAATCCCAATACCCCTTATAAAGATTTTGGGGAGCTCCTGAAAGCTTTCAAAGAAAATCCGGGCAAAATCCCCGTAGCCACTGCAGGCGAGGTTTCGATGGGGGCAGTTGCCATCGAAGCCATCAAGAAACACACGGGAATTCAATACAAACACGTCAGCTATGACGGCGGAAACCCGGCTGTGATTGCGACCGTTTCAGGGGAGGCCCAAGTGACCCCACAACTTGCTGTAGAGCAGGTCGATATGATCCGGGCGAATAAACTCCGGCCCCTTGCTGCCCTGACCGACGAGGATCTCAATGTCAAGGGGTATGGGACCATTCCGTCGATCAGAAAATGGATCCCCAATATGAGGGGCCTTCCCTCCTACTTTGGGATCTTCGTCCCGAAGGGTGTGCCTAACGAGGTGGTGCAGACTCTCGATAATCATTGGGCGAAGACCATTTCGAATTCGGCCAAGCTCAAGGATTATGCAAACGATCGTGCAGCCCTGTTTACTCCCCATTACGGGAAAGAAGCCCAGGAGAAGGTCTTTCCCTTCATTCAATTCACTGCTTGGCTTTACTGGGATGCAGGGAAGGCCAAGGTCAAGCCTGACACGATCGGTATCCCTCGTCCCTAAATCTTGAAGAGTGTGACTCCTGAAGAGGGAACATCCGGATTGGGTGTTCCCTCTTCAAATCCCAAAGGTATTTTATGCAAGATAGGAACATGCCGAAAGCGGATTTCGTCACTGCTATTGGCCTAACACTCTTTGGATCGGCTGTGCTGGTCAGGTCTTTACAGATGCCTCGTTTTGAGAACTTGGGGGTGAATCCCTATTCGGTTCCAGGAATCGTTCCCGGTCTCCTGGGATTGATTTTGATGATTCTTGGGCTGGTGCTATTGGTCAGGTCCATCAGACAAAGAGGTTACAGGTTCGGTCTGAATTCTATGGTTGTCAAAGAATACTTCTCAGAGGATTCGACCAGGCGGTTTCTGATCTCTTTCTTTTTATGTGTCGTTTACGGGGTTTTTGTTCTGAGACGGTTAGCATACCCCCTTGCGACAGGACTCTTTGTCTTCTCATTCATCTTCATTTTCGAATTCCGTCGCCAGGAGAGCCTGGCTTCTCAAACGCGGACACTCCTCACCGCATTGCTGGAAGCGATCCTGGTTTCTGGAGGAGTCACACTCGTTTTCCGATACCTATTCCTCGTCGATCTGCCGTGAATGAGGCAAGGAAATGCTTGAAGGGATCTTTCGCTTCGGTCATGCGCTTCTGATGTTTTTGAACCCCTGGGATCTCTTTAACGTCCTTTGGAGTACGCAACTTGGGATTATCGTGGGCATGCTTCCAGGGTTGACGGCGACCATGGGGGTGGCCCTCATGACGACCTTGACCTATAAGATGGCGCCCGAAAATGCGGTCTTAATCCTTATGTGCATGTATATCGGAGCCATTTACGGTGGTAGCCGGAGTGCGATTCTGCTCAACATACCCGGGACGCCTGCCAATGCTGCGACCTGCATTGATGGTCATCCGTTGGCCATGCAGGGAAAAGCTGGAGAGGCGATCGGTCTTGCAACAACAGGATCTTTTTTGGGATCCCTCTTCGGCATTCTTATGCTTGCCTTCTTCACCCCCTTGATTGGCACAATCGCCCTTAAATTTGAATCCTTTGAATTCTTCTGGCTCTGTGTATTCGGTATCATCATCTGCGGAAATCTCACGGCGCCCAAGGATCCCCTCAAGGGTTGGATCGCTGGGTTCTTCGGACTCTTCGTTGCTGCGATTGGAATGGAAGGCATGCATGCCTACCCCCGTTTTTCCTTCGGGAGCGTCGAACTTTCAGGTGGGATTGCTCTTATCCCTTCAATGGTTGGGGTTTTCGGCTTCTCCGAAATCCTGATGATCATGAAGCAACCGAAATTGGAGCTGATCAACACAAAGATCGAAAGGGTCTTCCCCCGAGTCAACGATCTTCTGCGGTACTGGAAGACGATCCTTCGGTCTGGAGTGATTGGAACCATTATTGGAGCGATTCCAGGCGTGGGCGAAGATATTGCTGCCTGGGTCTCTTACGATTTTGCGCGGCGGAACAGCAAAGAGAAAGAAAAATTCGGAAAGGGCAGCAAGGAGGGACTCCTTGCTGCAGAGACTGGAAACAATGCCTGTGTTCCTGGAGCCATGATTCCTGTCCTTTCCCTTGCTGTCCCTGGGTCAGCTCCTGCCGCTGTCCTTTTAGCAGCCATGTTCATCCACGGGGTTCGGCCGGGTCCCCTGATCATGATCGAATTTCCTGACTTCATTTATCAGGTCGTGGCCATGACGCTCCTCGCCACCTGTGCCATGTTTGTCCTGGGTCTTTCGATGGTAAGAACACTGGTGAAGGTCCTGATCATCCCGAGAGAGAAGATGATGCCTTTCGTTTTTGTCCTATGTGCCATCGGATCCTATGCAATTTCCAGCCGTATCTTCGATGTGTATGTCATGGTCATTTTTGGCATCATCGGGTACTATATGAGGGTCATGAATTATCCCGTTGCTCCGACTGTCCTCGGCATCATCCTCGGGGATCTTCTTGACAAGAATTTAAGAAGAGCCCTTGTCCTGACCGACGGAGCGATGATCCCCTTCTTTACCCGTCCGGTCTCTTTGATTTTGATCTTCTTTATTGTTCTCACCCTTATGGGTCGTACGAGGGCATTCAAAAGGTTTGTCTCCATGGTCTCGTCTGAAATTCGGGGCAGGTACCATAGGAGACACCCATACAAATCTTGATAGGTACGGAGATCCGAAACCTCGTGTGACTGTTCGAGGGAAAGAAATTTTTATGGACTCGAAGGCAATGGTCCTTGAGAAATTTAATGATCCCCTGCTTATGAGGACCTTTCCGATCCCGAGGCTCAAAGAAGGTGAAATCCTCGTTAAGGTCGAAGCAGCAGGGGTCTGCGGGTCAGATGTCCATCAGTGGGAAGGAAGGGACCCGCGCATCCGGCTCCCTATGATTCTCGGCCACGAAGGGGTGGGAGAGATCGCGGAGTTGCAGGTAGAAAAGAAAGATGTCTACGGGACCCCTCTTCGAGCGGGCGATAAGGTTCTCTGGAGCCGAGGAGTAACCTGCGGCCATTGCTATTTCTGCAAGGTGAAGATGGAACCCTCTCTCTGCTCTCATCGCTGGGTTTATGGCATCCATACCACCTGTGCAGAACCTCCTTATCTCACAGGAAATTATGCTGAATACCTCCCTCTCGATCCAAGGGTTGATCTCTTTAGAATCGAAACGGATATTGATCTGCCAACCCTTGTTCCAGCCTCCTGCTCCGGCGCTACGACTGCCCATGCCTTTGATCTCGCGAATATGGACTCCGGAGATTCAGTCTTGATTCAAGGCGTAGGTCCTCTCGGAATATTTGCCGTTGCCTTTTCAAGATCTTTTGGAGCCTCTCAGATCATCGCGATCGGAGGAACGGAAGAGAGACTCAAGATGTGCAACACCTTCGGAGCCACGCTCACGCTGAATCGGAATAAGCTCTCGAAGAAGGAGAGAGAAGAGGCCGTCATGGAAGTTACGCATGGCCGAGGCGTTGATGTGGCTTTTGAGATGGCCGGGGAATTGGACGCCATGACCGAATGCATTTCCTTAACACGGACAGGCGGTGCCTGCATATCTGCGGGGTTCGCGGAGCCTCGCGGCAAGATGGAGATCGATCCGTTTCAGGATATCGGGCGAAAGAATCTTCGACTTCAGGGGGTCTGGGTCAGTGAAGTCCGGCATACGCATATGGCTCTCCAACTGATCCTGAGCCGGATGAAGGACTTTAAGAAGCTGATCACACACCGTTTCTCTCTGGCCCAGGCGAATGACGCCATGAGAGTGATGAAGACAAAGGAGGCCGTAAAGGCGGTCCTTTTGCCACACGCGTGAGGATTTCAATAGTCAATGGAACATATTCAATGTGATGTGTTGGTTGTGGGAAGTGGAGGGGCAGGGCTTCGGGCGGTCATCGAGGCTAAGGAGACCCTCAGGAAGGGGAAAGTCGTCCTGGTTGTGAAAGGGGCCTTGGGAAAGTGCGGTGTGACGGCAATTGCCTGTTCGGATCGGATGGCCTTTCATGCCACCCTTCCGTATACCGAGCCTGCTGGGTCAGACAACTGGAAGTACCATGCTGAAGATATCTACCGGATTGGAGGCTACGTTTCAGACGGTGACTTAGCTGCGATTTTGGCCAGGGGGTCTCAACAGGCCTTTGAATACCTTGATCAACTGGGTGTCCCCTTTGCGAAGAGGGAAGATGGTATTGCAGACCAGTTTGTCACCGATGGTTCTGAGTATGCCAGGGCCTGCTACACAGGGCCGAGGACTGCAGGCCACATCGAAGAGGCTCTGCTCAGAAAGATCTCTTCCATGGATGTCCGGATGGTCGATCATTGTATGGTCTCTGAACTCATGAAATACCGAGGTCGTATCATCGGAGCCTTTGGAATAGACGAAAGAGATGGAAAGGTTGAAAAGGGTCTTAAAGTTTTTTCCTGTAAGACCTTGATCATGGCTACAGGCGGAGCAGGGGAGGCCTTCAAGGTCCATGTGTTTCCATCCGGGATGACAGGGGATGGTTATGCCCTGGCCTACCGGGCTGGAGCAGAGCTGGTGAATATGGAGTTTATCCAGATCGGTCTCTCCTCGGTCAAGACCAAGCTCGCCTGTTCCGGGAGCATGATGAGGTCGATCCCAAGGTTCATCAATGAGGAAGGACGGGAATTTTTAGTCGACTACTTTCCTCAAGGGACTCCCCTGGCAGGGATCTGCAATTTTGTATTTGAGAAAGGGGCGAGCTGGCCTGTTTCAAGTGAAAAGAAGACGTGCCTCATCGATATCGCTGTGTCAAAGGAGATGGCAAAAGGCCATCGGGTATTTCTGGACTACAGCAGCAATCCCCAGGGTTTCAAGTTCCAGGACCTTCAAGCGAAATGGCAGGAGAGATACCGCTCCGAGATGAAGAGAGAACGGGGTGATGGAAGGAGGGACGAATCTCCTCTCCATCGATTAAAAGAGATCAATCCGGCATCCATTGAATGGCTCCAGGATTATGGGATTGATCTGGAGGTTGGAGAGCAGATTGAGATTGCACCGTCCATCCAGCACTTTCAGGGGGGAATAAAAATTCGGGAGAAAGGGGATACAACTCTGAAGGGTCTGTATGCGGCCGGAGAGTGTGCAGGGGGGCAGCATGGTGCCAATCGTCCGGGTGGCAATGCGTTGTTAGATGGTCAGGTCTTTGGAAAAATTTCAGGCCTTGAGGCAGCCCGGGAGGCTAAGTCAATGGAACAGAGGCTGGAAGTGAGTTCGAGCCAAATCAGACAATACTTGGGAAAGTTAAAAAGGATGTGTGAAGGTCGAAAAGCCTCTGAGATGAGAAATGAGATTCAATCGATCACTTCCCAGTATGCGAGCGTGGTAAGGACTGAGGAAGGCCTGAAAAAGGGGTTGAAGATATTGTTGGGTCTGAGGAAAGAGAAGATCGCTCAGGACGAAAGGGGATTAATTTTTGCCCTCGAGACGGAAAACATGCGTGATGTGGCTGAAATGATCTTAAGGGCTTGCCTCATGAGAAAGGAGTCGAGAGGCCCCCATCTCTTTTTTGCCCACTTTGACGATCCTCAGCCTCTTCCGATCCAGGACCCAAAATGGAGGAGGTATGTCGTCATCCAGAACCAGATGGGTAAGATGGTCCTGAAAAAGAGGGTGCCGGTAAAATTCAACCAGGCGGAGCGAACAACATGAATTTAGAGATGCTTCCTCAACCGATTAAGGTTGGAGGTAAATGGGCACCCAATCGAATGGTGAACCAGCCCATGGAATGTAATGATGGAGATGCCTCCGGAAACCCGACAGACTTAACCTACAAGCGCTATCGGAGGTTGGCGGAGGGTGGAGCCGGTATCATTGTCGTTGAATCTCTCACGATTACTTATGAGAGCCGCTCAAGGAAGAATCAGTTAAAGATCTCGGAAGAGACAGCGCCAGGTCTGGAGAGACTGGTAAAGGAAATGAGGGAGATTAATGATAAGTCCCTGATCCTCTTCCAGGTGAACCACTCAGGAAGGATCAGCCCGGCTGAATTTTCAAAGACGGTTTCCATCTACCCTGCAGAAGATCCAAACATTCATCTTCTAACTGAGGAAGAGATTGAAGGGATCAGTGAGATGTTTGTCAAAGCCGCGGTCATCTCCAGGCAGGCAGGAGCGGATGGGATTGATTTCAAGCACTGTCACGGTTATTTCTGCGGTGAGATGCTGAGACCTGCAAACATCAGAGATGACCGTTTCGGTGGAGCATTTGAGAACCGGACCCGGTTTTTTCAGGAGACAACTGAAAAGATCAGAAAGTCGGTCGGAGACGATTCTTTTCTCATGGGTACGAGGTATTCGGTCTATGAAGGGATTCCAGGAGGCTTCGGCACCTCAGGTCCACAGGAGGTAGCCGAGGATCTTTACGAGCCTATGACCTTTGCGAGAATGATGGAGGAGGTTGGCATGAATTATGTCAATGTCTCTGCAGGAATACCGGCCATCACCCCTGAGATCGTAAGACCAACGAAGAATTATCCGGAAGGCGTTTACAGACATTTTGGATGGGCAGAAATGGTGAAGGCCCTTGTCAAAATCCCGGTGATCGGGTCAGGCTACAGTTATCTGAGGGATGGTAAAAACGACCTGAAAGAACCTGATCCTTCAAGAAAGAGCTTCATCTACTGGGCTGAGAAGAATCTGGGAGACGGCAATGTGGATCTGGTAGGGATTGGAAGGCAATCCCTTGCGGACCCTCTTTTCGCCAAAAAGGTCTTGTCGGGTGAAATCGATCAGGTCAATTTCTGTATTGCATGCGGAGGGTGTAGCACTCTATTAAGATCTCAAAAAGTGGTTGGATGCGCGGTGTACGACGACTCTTATAAGAAGATCTTGAAGGAAACGAAAAGAAATTAAGAGGTTATATTTTCATGAAAGGAGGATCATTGTATGTACGATGTTGTCACTTTTGGAGAGTCCATGGTGAGACTCTCTCCGCCCAATTTTCAGAGGCTGGAACAGACCCGTAGCCTGAATGTGAATGTCGGCGGGGCAGAATTGAATGTGGCTGTTGGCGTAACCCGTTTCGGGTTGAAGAGCGCCTGGGTCTCAAAACTACCCAAGAACGGTCTCGGTTATATGATCCGGGATCGGGCCCAGGAGTTTGGAGTCGACTGTTCTCACATCGTCTGGTCGGACAAGGGAAGGGCAGGACTTTATTTTGTTGAATTTGGGGCATCTCCCCGCGCATCAAGCGTTCTCTACGACCGGGCAAACTCAGCCATCAGCATGATTCAGTTAGGAGAAGTGGATTGGGCAAAGATCTTCACCGGATCGAAGCACTTCCATATCAGCGGGATTACTCCGGCCCTGAGCGCCTCTGCTGCCCAGGTAACGGTTGAGGCGATGAAGGCAGCGAAGAAGGCCGGCTGCACGGTCTCCTACGATCTCAACTACCGGAAGAAACTCTGGACACCAGCCGATGCGAAGAAGATCCAGGAACCCATGATGTCCGACGTCGATATACTGATTACCACAGAAGAAGATACGAATGTCGTCTTCGGCATCAGGGAAAAGGATTATGAGGCTGTGGCTGAGAAGCTGGCCAGGACCTTTAACTTTAAAGTCGTTGCCATCACTCTGAGAGAGGACCTGT
This sequence comes from Thermodesulfobacteriota bacterium, assembly GCA_035454825.1. Taxonomy (GTDB): domain Bacteria; phylum Desulfobacterota; class BSN033; order BSN033; family UBA1163; genus DATIGG01. Next base: position 12,228 of record DATIGG010000179.1, read on the forward strand.
CTGTCTGGAGGAACAACTGGACGGCAATCGCCTTTCAGGATGGAAAACTCTATAAAGACCGAAAATATGAGGTGGAGATCGTGGACCGGGTCGGTGCCGGTGACTCCTTTACGTCCGGATTCCTTTATGGCTGGATTAGGGAAAAGGATGTCCAAAAAGGCGTGCAGTATGGGAATGCGTTTGCAGCGCTCAAGCATACCGTCCCAGGCGATTTCAACTGGAATACCCTGGAAGAGGTTGAGAACCAGCTCAAGGGCGGAGGCCTGAGAATCTCAAGGTGACCCGGACTACAAGTCATTGGTGTGGTGGAGGGCCTTGTGCCTGCGCGCCGGAGTACTTGGCACACAGGTGTACCCGGTTATTTCACGCCCATGAAGGGCTACACTACAGCCAAATGGTGGCCTCTCATTTAGTGGGGACGGAAACTCATTCATCCCCTCTTTTCTAAAGAGGGGGAAGGGGAGATTAAAAAGTTATTAACGAGGAGGACGAAACATGGAAAAACGAGAGGTTTTTAACCGAATGGTATCAGAGGGGCTGATCCCGGTGATTCGGGTGGCCTCAGCAGCAGAGGCGATCGATGTGGCTGATGCGATCAAAGAAGGTGGAGTGACCCTGATTGAGATTACGATGAGTGTCCCAGGAGCCATCGACGCAATCAAAGAACTGACCAAAAAATACAAAGACGACATCATCATGGGTGCAGGAACCCTTCTTGATCCTGAAACAGGACGGGCTGCCTTGCTGGCAGGGGCGCAGTTTCTCGTGACGCCAACACTCAATCTTGATCTCATTCAGCTCGCCCACCGATACAGCGCAGTCATCGTTTCCGGTGCAGCGACCCCCACTGAAATCCTGACAGCGTGGAATGCAGGTGCGGATATGGTGAAGGTCTTCCCGGCTGGCCAACTCGGTGGGCCGGAATATATTAAGGCCCTGAGAGGACCGCTGCCACAGATTCTTTATGTACCCACGGGTGGGGTGAATCTGCAGAATGCCGGAGCCTTTATCAAGGCAGGAGCCACAGCCCTTGGAGTTGGCGGCGAATTGGTTGATAAGAAGGCAGTCAAGGAAAAGAGATTCAGCATCATCACCGAAAACACCCGTGCGTTTCTCAAGGCGATCCAGGATGCCCGAGGATGAAGAAGAACGTGTCCGTGCCTGCACGCCGCAGTGCCTCCTTTCGCCGGAGCGGCTTCGCACGAGCAGGCGTTTCGGCACGCAGGCGTGTCATGTCCTTGAATGAGGTGCTCAAATGAAAGCTGTCGTCAAGTATGGAAAGGGAAAAGGCCTGGTCGAAATTCGAGATGTGCCTGAACCGACTCCAAAGGATGATGAAGTCCTGATAGAGGTAAGAGCGATTTCAGTCTGTGGGAGTGATCTTCACATTTACAATGACCGCCATCCGTACTGGCCTCCAGTCACCTTGGGCCATGAGTTTTCCGGAGTGATCGTTGATGTTGGAAAGGAGGTCAAAGGCTGGAAGGTCGGGGACCGGATCGTCAGTGAGACACGGACAGGCTCCTGCGGCATCTGCTATACCTGCCAGAGCGGGTTCCCGCAAGTCTGTGAGCAGAAGAGGGCCTACGGAATCGGCAGAAATGGTGCCTTTACAAAATATGTGGCGGGCCCTGCCCGTCTTCTGCATAAGCTACCGGATCATCTCCCCTTCGAAGTCGGGGCAGTGATGGAGCCCACAGCGATCTGTATCTCAGCCCTCCTCGAGCGGTGTCAACTGCGGGCAGGGGAATCGGCGGTCGTCACGGGGCCGGGTCCAATCGGCCTCATCTCCGTTGCGATCGCCAAGGTGGCCGGAGTGAAGGTGGTAGGAATCACGGGAAGGAGTTCAGCAGAGGGTGTGAGATTCGAAAAGGCCCGGGAACTCGGAGCGGATTTCATCATCAATATTGACCGAGAAGATCCTGTTAAGAAAGTCCTGGAAATGACAGATGGCCAGGGCGTGGATATCCTTATCGAGACCTCAGGTGGTGAAAAGGCGATTTCCCAAGCCTTTGAGATGGTGAGGAGACTCGGGAGAGTCTGTGCCATGGGTGTTTCCGGGATGCCTCAGGTCCCAATCCCGTATGATCGGGGTATCTTTAAAGGCATCCGTTACGATTTCTGCTTTTCAAGCAGTTGGACCTCCTGGGAGACAGCCCTCGGTCTCATTGGCAAAGGACTTCTGCATGTGGACAGATTGATTACCCACAAGCTCCCCCTCGAAAAGTGGGAGGAAGCTTTTAAATTGTTAGAGAGCCGCTCCGCCGCTAAAGTGATTTTAATCCCGTAAAGCAATGGTTCCATGATTGATGAAAAATTCTACGGTGAAGATTGAGAATTTTTCGGGTGGAGATGCATTGTTTGTGGAGACATCATTGACCAGGTGATCTTGAAGAATCGACATGGACAGAATGGGGAATAGACTCCATGAAGCGGAGGAAGGGCAATGGATTGGAAGATTTTTCTTACGACCTTCGGAACAATTTTTCTCGCTGAGTTGGGTGACAAAACACAGTTGGCGACCATCATGATGACTTCCAAGACAAAACTTCCTCTCTCGGTATTCACAGGCGCATCTCTGGCCTTGTGCCTGGTCACGCTGGTGGGGGTACTCTTGGGTGAGGGTCTCATGGCCGTCATCCCCCAGAATATCCTTAAGAAGGTGGCTGCCCTGGCCTTCATCGCCATGGGGCTATGGATGTTTCTCGGAAAATAATCATCCTCCATCTCAACAAGGGTAAACTTATTCTCTCCTCCCACCCCCTATCCTCAGGAATAATCTATAATAATAGCCTTTAGTCAAAGAAATAGGGCAAACCAGATCTCTTCCCAAGATTGCAGAATCCGGGGGACAAAAAACCCTTGACAAATAATTTAACAAGATTTAAAGTAGTTTTCAAAATTACAGTTTGGTTAAAGAGCCATGAATCCCCTCGTTTTTTCGATTGGTCAGAAAATACGGGACCTCCGGAATGAGAAGGGCATGACCCTTGGAGACCTGGCTGAAAAGGTCAACGTCTCTCCAAGCCTCATCAGTCAACTCGAAAGAGGCGGTGTCAATCCCTCCATCAGTCTTCTGAAAATGATTGCAGATGCTTTCCTTGCTCCTCTTTCCTCTCTTCTGGGTGAGGAAGAAGTGAAACCCGGCGAGATTCCTCATGTGATGAAGGAGAAGGAGAGAAAAACGTTGACCACAGAGGGAGGGGTGAAGTTTGTCCTGTTGAGCGGGAACTACGACCTGGGGTGCGAATTCATCTACAATGAGTGGCCTCCAGGGTCTTCTACCGGGAAAGAGAAATATGTTCATGAGGGTGTTGAGAGCGGACTTCTGTTAGAGGGAGCGCTGGAGGTGGAACTGGAAGACCGGGCCTGTCAGTTGAAACCAGGAGACAGTATCACCTTCCCGTCCGACATTCCTCACCGCTTGAATAACAAAGGAAAGAAGTTCGCAAAGGGCGTCTGGGTGAACTCGAAGCCCTGGATCTTTTCGATCAAGTAGAAGGGGACCCTCTCTTATGAAAGCGCTCGTCAAGAAAGCCAAAGGGATAGGTCAGATCGAACTGCTCGATTATTCTGTGCCTCAGGTCAAGGAAGGATACGTCCTTCTTCGAATCGAGGCGGCTGGAATTTGCGGAAGCGATCTGAAGATTTATAGCGATGACCATCCCTATTTTCCTCCAGTCATCCTGGGTCATGAGTTTTCGGGAGAGATTGCAGAGGTCGGCCCAGGGGTTCAGGGCTGGAAGAAAGGAGACCGTGTCGTCTCTGAGGTTCATGGATTGGTCTGCGGCCATTGCCGCTTCTGCCTCTCCGGGGAGAAGCATGTCTGTCCTTCAAAGAGGGCGTTGGGGTGGGGAATCGATGGAGGATTTGCAGAGTATGTGAATGTTCCTTCGTGGCTCCTCCACCGGATGCCTGACGGGGTCTCTTTCGAGGAGGCAGCCCTCATGGAACCCCTGGCAATTGCCGTTCACGGGATTTTGGAAAGAGCAAAGATCGAACCCGAAGATGTTGTGGCCGTCCTGGGCTGCGGTCCCATAGGACTTCTCGCCCTTCAGATGGCAAAGGCTGAGGGAGCTTCTCAGGTGTTTATCACCGGGGTGAACCCGGATGAAAAGCTGAGACTGAGGATGGCTGAAAAGCTGGGAGCGGACAGAACGATCAACGTGCAGAAGGAAGATCCTGTAGCTCTCGTCAAAGAAATTACAGGAGGGATTGGTGCAGATCTCGTTATCGAGCTCTCGGGGTCTCCCGCAGCGATCTCTCAAGGACTTCGCATGGTGAGAACCCATGGCCGTTTTCTCGCCATCGGAATCCCTGTGGAGCCTGAAGTGTCCCTCCCCTGGAAGGAAATTATTTTTAAGGCTCCCTCCCTGATCTTTCACTTCAGTTCCTGTTACTCAAGCTGGGAGAGGGGCCTTTCACTTTTGGGGCACAAGAAAGTGAATGTGAAAAGCCTCATCACCAAAGTCCTTCCCATGAAGGATTGGGAAGAGGGGTTTAACCTTGCCAAGAGCGGTGAAGCGATCAAGGTTCTTTTGAAGCCAGGAATGTCATGATCTTTCAGTCTAAAGGAATTCCTTGATGACAAAGACGATGAAAGGACTTCTTCTAAGGGGCCCGAAACAGATGGAGGTTGTTGAAGAAGCCGTCAGGGAGCCTGGCCAAAGTCAGGTCCTGATCCGAATCAATAATTTCAACCTCTGCGGTTCGGATCTCCGTATCTATGAAGGCACCTATTCTGGGCCCATGAGGTATCCCATCTATGTTGGCCATGAGTGGGCTGGAAGAGTCGAAGCGGTAGGCCACGGGGTGAAACACCTGAAAGCAGGGGATCACGTTACAGGAGACTGCTCCCTCTGGTGCGGCGCCTGCCCTTATTGCGCTCATGATAAGAATCTCTGCGAGAAGATCGAAAAGGTCGGGATGACCCGGGATGGGGCGTCCAGGCCATTCTTTCTTCAGGAAGCGAGGTATGTCTATCCAGCCGGCCGGATCGATCCCCATGTCCTTTCCTTAACAGAGCCGCTTTCCGTGGTCTGTCACGCCGCTTCCAGCGGTGAAAGAATGATGGGGCCCCTGTCCGACCGAAGGATCCTGATCCTTGGTGGCGGAAACATGGGGATTGCCCTCCTGATGGTTCTCCGGAAGATCTTCGGCTGCACTTCGGTTGAAGTCTATGATCCCATCCCTTCGCGAATGGGGACGGCGCTGGAACTGGGTGCGAAAAAGCCCCCGAACAATGATTTTATTACCCGCAAAGGCTCGATGACCTCTGGAGGTGATTACCGGGATTTCTACTCTGAGATGGCTTATGACCTGGTTTTTGAGGGCACGGGCTCAAGAGAAGCTTTTTCCAATGCCCTGGAGATCGTAAAACCTTTAGGAGGGATTGTAGTCATCGGATTTGTCTCCACCGGAGAAGTTAATCTGAGACTGATCACACTCAAGGCCTTAAGAATTTGTGGGACGATTGGAGGGACGGGGGAATTTCCCAGGGTGCTCGAAGCGATTGAAAAGGAGCCCGGATATTTTGAGAAGCTCATTAGTCATCGATTCCACTACCTCGATTACAAGAAGGCCTTTGAAATGGCGATGGACAAGGAGAAGAGTCTCAAGGTCCAGATCTATTTTGATGAATGATACATCGGCTATTAACGTTTATTTTATATGGAGCGTGCGATGAAGATTCCTGAAACGATGAAAGCAGCCGTTCTATTCGGACCGAATGATTTGAGGGTCGTTGAGAAGAAAGTTCCAAGACCTGGACTGCAGGAAGTCCTTCTCAAAGTGGAGGCCTGTGCCATCTGTGGAACAGATCCAAAGATCCTGGCCCACGGATGGCAGAACCAGCCTCCTTTTGGCGAGTATATTCCCGGCCACGAGTATGCAGGGACGATCGTTGCCCTGGGAGAGGGCGTTGTGGGTTTCTCCATGGGAGACCGAGTTGCCATCGAGCCTCATAAGGGTTGCGGAGTCTGCGCCAATTGCCTGCGGGGCTTTTATACGGTCTGTTTCAACTACGGCAATCTATCAGCAGGCCATCGGCATTACGGATTTACAACGAATGGCGGCTATGCCGAATACGCCGTCAACCATATGAACACCCTCCACCGTATTCCGGATGCCCTCAATTTCGAAGAGGCCACCCTGATTACAACCGCAGGGACAGCGATGTATGGCATTACGCGCGTCGGAGGTTTGGATCCGGGAGAAACGATTGTCGTTGCAGGACCCGGACCGATTGGGTTGATGGCTGTCCAGTTGGCAAAGCAGATGGGCGCGGGGAAAGTGATCATTACAGGCACTCGAGAGGAACGTCTGGCATTGGCTTGCCAACTGGGAGCCGATTTTGCGATCAACATGAAGAAAGGGGATGTCATTAAGCGTGTGTTTGATCTGACAGAGGGTGTCGGGGCGGACGTGGTTCTGGAATGTGCGGGCACTTCAGGTTCTCTAACGGACGCCATTGAATTTACCCGGAAGAATGGCCGGATCGGATTGGTCGGGATCTACAGCGAGCCCGTCGCCATCAATGCCTTCAAGATTGCCCAATGGAATATTACTCTGGCAGGAAGCCGCGCAGAAGGGGATCGTGCCCTTAGCAAAGTGGCTCCTCTCATGGGCGACGGAAGGGTCAAGGCACGACCTCTGATCACCCATACCTTCCCGCTGGAACGAATCAACGAAGCCTTTCAGACATTCATTAACAGGACGGGCGGTGCCATTAAGGTCGTCATCAATTTGTAGTATTTTATAGCGACGCTATGCGCTCTGCTCTATGCGCCATAGGACTTTCTAGATAAAAAGGAGGACAGCAATGGGAAAGTGGGAGATTCCCCCTAAAGGGGGGCATATGGACCTGGCTGATGGGATCTATTTTCAAAATATGACGATGAAAGAGGTCGAAGATCGTCTGAAGAAATGCGACCTCATCATCATTCCTGTGGGAAGCACGGAATGTCATGGCCTCCATGCCTGTTATGGAGAGGATACCTTCCTTGTGACACGCATGGCTGAGGCTGTGGCCAAGAAGACCGGCTGCACCGTTTCTCAACCGGTCTGGTTTGGAAGTCATCCCTACCATCATATCGGAATGCCAGGAACGATTCCAATTGAGGAAGATATCTTTACAGCCTATATCTCTCAAGTGATTGCAGGCTATTGGAATGCAGGCTTCCGGAAACAGATCCTTCTCAACGGCCATGGCCAGGAGTATGTTATTCCAACGGCCCTTCATCGGTTTGCCCGCAGATATCAGGTGCCGGGTATCTTAATCAATCTCAACTGGTACTATGCGATTCCTCAGTTTGTCAAAGATAAGGCCCATGGAGGACCTTTTGAGACGCCCTTTGTTCACGCCGATGAGGCAGAAACTTCCTACTCTCTTGCCTTGTTTCCTGAGATGATCCAGATGAAGGATGCGGTCGATACAGAAGTTCATGGATTCCTTCCTCCGGGACATATCGATTCCGCGGCCAATGCTTACCAGAGACCCGTCCCCTGGTACGGCCATGTCGGCTGCGGGACGATCGAGGTCATTGGCAATCCAGAAGGGTGTGTCGGAAAGGCCACTCTCGCGGATGCCGAGAAGGCAAGACCTGGTGTTGAGGCCCTCTTTGACTATATGGAGAAGCTGATCCACGACATTATGGAGAAGTTTCCTGCCGGGAAATTACCCCCTCTGGATCAGGTCAGCCAGCGCTTCACCCAGAAGGAATTGGACGAACTTTTGAAAGGGCCCTTAAAGGGAGGAAAGCATCTTTATACTGTGACGTGGCCAGCCTACTAAAGAAAAGGGTTCGAGGGATCAAGGAGTCAAAGGATCAAGTGAAAGTCGAATAAAGGGGTTTTTTCGAATCCTTGGACCCTATTTCTGGCTTATGCATAAGGATGAAAAAGTGGATAAAGCAAAGTGGAGGGTCACTTCAGGTGCGTTTGTCTCCATGAGTTTTATTGGAATGTCGAGGACATTTCTCGGGACTGCCCTCCCTGCGATCCGTTCCTCTCTTGAATTGACTATCCTCCAGGCCGGTACTCTGACGGCCCTTCTGCAGCTTGGGTTTTCAGCCGCTGTTTTTATCGGGGGGCCGATCTCCGATGTGTTCAAAAAGAGTACGGTCCTGATGCTCGGTTGCCTTTTCATGGGAATTAATCTTATCCTGTTTGGATTTTCCGAATGGTTCTGGCTCAATCTCGCCGGAATGGTCTTCATCGGGATCGGAGGGGGATTGATCGAATCGAGCTCAAACCCTCTTCTCATCCAGCTCTTTCCAGGACAGGAGTCGATGGTGATGCAACTTCACCACTTCTTCTTTGCCCTGGGATCCCTTGCAGGTCCCCTGATCATGGGAGCTGTTCTGGCGAAGGCAATTCCCTGGCAATGGGCCTACATTGGTTTTGGTCTGTTTGCCCTCTCCCTCTTTTTCTTCATCTTGCTTCAGAAGGCATCGACGCCTCAGAAGCAGGGTGGATTTGAAATGATACGGGTCAGAAATTTGATGACTGAAAAGACCTTTCTATCCCTCTTCTTTATCACTTTCTTTAATTCGGGAGTCCAGAACGGGATCTGTTTCTGGATGGTCACCTTTCTGATAGAGACGAGAGGTTTTCCCATTTCCTTGGCGAGCACCTCTCTCTTCCTCTTCTTTGCCTCTCTGGCGATGGGAAGGCTCTTTTCGAGTTATTTACTCACCCGATTGCATGAGACCACTTATCTGCTCGGCCTTTTTTCGCTTCTTTTCGTAAGCCTGTTGCTCTCCATCTTTGCCGCTGGGAAATGGGCCATCCTTTTCTTCGCTCTCTCTGGATTGGCGCAATCTGCAGTTTTCCCTTCCCTTCTCGGGATGACAGGAAAGATCTATTCGAAGATTCCAGGGGCTGCCATGGGTATCCTGGCTACAGGGGCAGGCCTTGGATCGGTCGTTATCCCTTGGGTGATGTCTCTTGTTTCTCAACTCACCAATCTCAAGGCTGGGTTTCTCAGCTTCGAGGTATTCATCGTTCTCTGTGTTGTGCTGGTGGGAATACAGTTTCATCATTTAAGAAGATTAATCCCCTTGCGTGTTCCTGCTCGCTAAGGGGAAAAAGATCGGTAGGACGATTGAATGGATTATTTGTTTGTTGGCCACACGAAACGGACGCAGTCACATCATTTTTGTTGGTACAGAAAGGAGTAGATGATGAGCAAGGATCGAGTCAAGGCGGTGGTGATGGTTGAACCTGGCAGGGTGGAGGTTCAGGAATTTCCCTATCCTAATATTGAGAAGGATGCCATGGTCATCAAAGTTGAAATGGGAGGCATCTGTGGAACAGACAAGCATACCTACAAGGGAGAGATGATCCTCTATGGAGGGACAGAAGCAGAACAGAGAGGCGTATTTCCCTGCGTCAAAGGCCATGAGGTGGTGGGGTATATCGAGGAGATCAACGGGACCTATCTTGACGCAGATGGCATTCCACTGAAAGTAGGCGATCGGGTTACGGTCTGTCCCAACATCATCTGCAAAAAGTGTTGGTACTGCCGGCACGTCTTTGGCTGGCCTTACTGCGCCAACAATAAAACCTACGGGGTCTACTTCCGCTCAGACCAGCCTCCACACATTACAGGCGGATGGGCGGAATATATGTATATCTTCCCAGGGTCCTTTGTTTACAAAGTGCCAAAAGAGATGCCCCCTGAAGTGGCGGTCAACATCGAACTCATGGTGGTAACAAATAATGTTGACAGGGCCAAGGGATATATGGAATTCGCCAGCCGGGGTTTCGGTCTCATGGATACAGTTTTGATTCAAGGGGTGGGCGCCATGGGATTGGCCCATCTGATCAAGGCAAGGGTTCTGGGCGCTGGAGACATCATTGCCGTGGATGTTTCCGATTACAGGCTCAAATTAGCCAAGGAATTCGGGGCTGACTATACCCTCAATGTGAAAAAGACGACGCCTAAGGAGCGAATGAAATTCGTCAAGGATCTGACCGATGGCCGCGGGGCTGACATGGTGATCGAAATGACAGGGATCCCGGACGTTCTGCCAGAGGGACTTGACCTTCTCCGGAGAGGTGGAACCTATCTCGAAGGCTCCAATTTTGTGGACGCAGGGGAGGCGACCATTAATGTCCACCGCCATCTCGCAGCCAAAAATGTTCTCTTGATCGGGAGCACAAACCATCCGAACACGGAATACTATCGGACCATGAAGATGATGATGCGATACAAGGATCAGTTCCCGTGGATGAAGTTTGTGACCCACAAATTCTCCCTCGATCAATGCAAGGAGGCGATGGAGACCTCCTTTAGGGATGAATGCCTGAAGGTCTGTTTCGTACCGTGATCCTGGTTTAGGTAAGGAGGCAACCATGAAGATTGGATGCAATACCGTCGATTTCAGAAAACATCCTTTTGAAAAGGCCTTGCAATGGATTTGCGAGGCCGGATATGAGTATGTCGAGGTCGAAGCCAACCTATCTTGGTGTGACCATGCAGACCCCTACCGGGACGACCCAGTTCAGTTTAAGGAGAAGATTGCTTCCTTCGGATTCAAAGGTATTTCAGGACTGGGAAGCCATCGAGAGCTGATCACGGATGACCAGGGCGCAAAAGATCTGGAGCATGCCCTCCTGTGGGCTAAGGCTGCTGAGATTCCGGTCGTCCTGACCGGTGAGGGCCGTTTACCGGAAGGAATGTCTGAAGAAGAAGGACTTAAGATCTTGAAAGGAAGACTGGAGCGATTGACGGCGGTGGCTGAAAAGAATCGGGTCTATCTGGCCATGGAACCCCATGGGTCGATCTCACTCAAGCCCGGCGGACTGCCCAAGATTTTGTCCCTCGTCAAATCTCCCTGGCTCGGCGTCAATTTCGATACCGCCAATCCACACCGGGGAACCTATGTGGGCACAACCCGAAAAGGTTTTGAATGGAAGCTTGCGGAAAAGTCCCAGGCTAATGAAGTCGTCGTTCTCACTCCTGTTGCCCATCTCGTCAGGCATGTTCATATCAAAGATGTCATTGGGAAAGAGGCTGTGGCCCTGGGTAAAGGGAAAGTTGATTTAATGGAGTGTCTGAAGATTTTGAAAAAGAATGGCTTTGAAGGCGTACTCTCTTATGAGACCGAGGGAAATCAGTCCGAAGAAGAAGCCAAAGAGATGATCGCCGAAAGTCGGAAATTCATGATCGATGCCCTGAAGCAACTCGGCTGATTCAGATCGATCTCTTCCCTACAAACGTTACAGGATTTTACGCTCAGCGCCATGTGCTATGCGCTTTGGATCTACGAAGGAGAGCAATGAAAGCATCGATTCTTAAAAAACCTTTTGAGATAGCGATCGAAGAAGTTCAAACACCTGTTCCAAAACCCGATGAACTCCTCATTCAGGTCAAGGCCGCTGCAATCTGCGGATCGGATATCAAAGCCTACGAAGGAAAA
>DATIGG010000180.1:0-10054 GCA_035454825.1 Thermodesulfobacteriota bacterium
GACGCCTACTGCTGCACCTGTTTCGATTGCATCAACTCCAACCTGATTGCAGAGATTGTTCAATTCCGCAATGTCATCCACATTGCCAATCCCGCAGTTCGGCCCGAGAAGGACAATGTTTTCGTATTGGATGGAGGCCACCGTCTTTTTTCCGGAGGGGTCGGGAAAGACATTGGAACAGGAGATGACACAACCTCGCACGCAGGGTGTCCCTGAGCGCCCTTCTCCACCTCGCCCTGCAATGACTTCTGAAATGTGCTCGCCTGAAAGCTCCTCTGCCTTTTCAAATTGACCGGCGCTGAAATTCCTCGTGGGCAGGATGCCAAGTTCATTACAGGCCATAAGAACCGCAGGCGTCCCATAGTTGTGCCTGTTCTCAGTCTTGGGATCTGCCATAATCGCCTGGACAAGGGTCTTGCCCGCTTCGCGAAGAAGGTCCTCATCAAAGACCTCAGGTGACCCAGCCTCGGTATCGTCTACGATGACTGCCTTCACCCCCTTCGACCCCATGACCGCTCCAAGGCCGCCCCGTGCCGCATAGCGAACTTGAATGTCCTGGGCATCGGTTACTGCCACGCCTGCGGCTGCCATCTTCATCTCCCCTGCAGGACCAATGCAGATGATTCCCACCTGACGGCCAAACCGTTCCCGGAGGATGTGAATCGTTTCAGAGACCTCTTTCCCTTTCAACTCGGGAACCTCTGAGAGAGCGCTTTCCTTTGCCTTGACGAATAGGATTTTTGTTCCAGGTTTATCCGGAATGTCCTCCAGCACAACGGCCTTGATGCCGAGCCGGGCAATCTTCTTCCCGGCCTCACCGCCTACATCGCTCTCCTTTACACCACGAGTCAAAGGGCTCTTGCCCCCTATTGAGAACTTTCCAGTGGTCGTAACAACCGTATCCCCCAGTAGACCTGGAGCAAAAATCAACTTATTGAAGCGCCCCAGGGGATCACAAATGGCTGGAACCTCTCTTAACAGGAACTTTGAGATGAGGAGTCTTCCTCCCCAGTGCCTCTCTTCCTGGGAAGCCTCTGTCTTCGTGATTGTTCCAGTTCGCGTATTCACCCTGATGATCCATTTCATCTCGTCTTCCTCATGTCCCCCCACCCACCCCTCCCCCTCCAAAGGGGGAGGGTAAGGGCGGGGGTCACTGACACTGTCACTAACACTGTTTTTATTGAAGCTTTAAAGGACTTCTTACTTCCTCCAAGAGCTGGTTCAAACTGTCTGTCGTTGAATCGCTCAATTCAATGCCTTCGGCCAAACTCTTCTTGTCTTTTTCGGACTCGATTTCACCCGGGAGATAAATCCGCGAAACCCCTTTCGCCTTTCTGGACTTTTTGATGGAGTCTCCGTATGATTCCATCAACCTTTTGAATTGCTGAATGGGCATGAATCGGTTAACGTCGATCGCCATGATAAGAACACCTACACCCGTGGGCCCTAAAGGTTGGTGGAAAGTCTTGACCTGGGGGCCAAACTGGGAACCCGAAAGCAGGCCAGCTAAGACATCAACCATGAGGGCCAGTCCATATCCCTTTGGTCCTCCGATGGGCACGAGAGTTCCCTTCATGGCCGCAGAGGGATCGGTCGTAGGTTCCCCATTCTGATCGAGAGCCCATCCAAGGGGAATCGACTCTTTCATCCGTTCAGCCCGACGGATCTTTCCACGGGCAACAAGGCTTGAAGACATATCGAGAACCACTGGCTCACCCGACCCAGGAAGAGAAAAGGAGATCGGATTCGTTCCAAAAAATGGCTCTGCTCCTCCCCAGGGTGGCATAGAAGCAGCTCCATTGCACATCACGATACCCACCATCCCCTGCTCAGCAATGCGAAGTGTATAAAAAGCAAGGATGCCGATATGGTTGGTATTGCGCACAGCAATGGATCCCATTCCAAATCTTCGAGCTTTTTCAATACTCATCTCCATGGCACGATGAGCAGCCACTTGACCCAGACCATTTCCCCCATCAATGAGGCCTGTGGCGGAATCGTCTCTGACAATCTCGATATGGGTTGGGATCTGAATCATACCCTCTTTGACACGCTTTGCCAGAAGAGTGAGGAAGTAGACGCCATGGGTATCGATTCCCCTCCTGTCTGCATGAATCAGGCACTCAGCAACAACAGCAGCCTCTTCTTCGGTGGCCTGAAAACCCTTCAGGATTTCAATGGCTACTTTCTTCAACTCCTCTGGTTTGATTTTCATACGACGCCTCTAAAGTTTCCCCTCACCCCCTCCCCCTCCCCGAAGGGAGAGGATGAGAAGATTATTCTTCAATCAGTCCCAAAGATTCAAAGACTTTATCCAATTTATTCAGTTCCACGCTCGAAACTCCGGCCTTCAGTTGCCCTGCCTTCATCTGTTCTGCCTTTATCCGTTTGATCGATTTATCCAAAACAGCTTCACATTCTTTTCTGTTTACGACCACGATCCCATCATCATCCCCGAGAATCAGGTCGCCGGGATTGACCAACACACCTCCAAAAATGATTGGATGGTTAATCAGGCCCAGGACGGCCTTGGTTGTTCCCCAGATACAAAATCCGCGGCAGAAGATGGGAAATCCCATCTCAATGATCTCTTCGGAATCCCGGATACAGCCATCAATGGCCAGTCCTCCCAGTTCTTTGGCCATTCCAGAGGTAGCCATTAACCCTCCCCAGTAACCGGCATCATAGTAGTCTCCAACCGAAGCAACGAGGACATCACCGGGTTGGGCACGTTCGAGGGCCTTATGGAGCATCAGATTATCTCCGGGGTGGCACTGAATCGTAAAAACAGGACCGCAGATACGAACTCCCCTGGCAATGGGTTTGACGGCAGGGTTCACCGCCCCCTTCCGGCCTGACGCCTCATGGACAGTGGCTGAACCGATCTCTCGAAATTGGTTGATTAATTCTTTGGATGGCCTCTCAATCTTATTGATGACGTGTATCAATTTTTCCTCCCTTCCCTAAAAAATAAGCAAAGCTCAGCGTCCTAAATGATCCTCTTCTGATACTCCAAAGAATTCTGCAGGTGCGCCCGCATCGCCTTCTCCGCCCGCTGTGGATCTTGCGCAACCAATGCATTGATGATTTCAAGATGTTCCTTGAAGGACTGCTCCGAACGCTCCGGGTTGACCTGATTGAAAAAATAGAGCCGCAACCTCTCAATGTGATCCTGGAGTCTCTTATAGAATTCGAGGAGTCGCTTATTTCCAAAGGCTTCAAAAATGAAGGTATGAATCTGATCGCCTGCCTTGAAATAACTTTTAGGGGTTTTGTTTCCGTTAACCTCGGAAGATTCATATTTTTTGCCGATGGCTTCAGCCTCTGACTTATTGAGATCTCCCTTTGAAGCCACTCGCTTGATGACCTCGCACTCCAGGATCTCACGGATCTCAAAGAGCTCCCGTATATCCTGGATAGAAATTCTTGAAACAAAGGCCCCTCTCCCTGGAATACTCTCGATAAACCCCTCCTTTTCGAGTTGCTGAAAAGCCTCGCGGATAGGGGTTTTGCTGATCTTGAGTTCTTTCGAAAGGGTGGATTCGTTGAGAGGGTCGCCTGACCGCAGGGTGTGGTTGATGATCCGCTTCTTAAGGGTCTCGTAGACGATCGCCTTTTTGCTCTTTTGGACGCCCATCTTTGGCCAGATCCCTCGGGAGTTAAAGATAAATCATGGGAGCCTTAAGATATCAAAAAAATATTCTTAAGATATTTTAGAAATACTGTTAACATAAACAGAAAATCTTGTCAAGAAAAAAAGACAGACTTTATAGACAGATTTCTACTCTCTAAATAGAAATTTCAAGGAGGGATAGGGAGATAGGTTATGGGGCAAACCAGTTCCCCACTGAGGTCGTGCCGCAAGTCCGTTCGTGGTTCGACAGGCTCACCACGAACGGACCACGGCACATTGAAATCAATTAGTTAGCCTTCGTTCCGGACCCTTCGACTTACCGTTCGCCCTGAGCTTGTCGAAGGGTGAAGGGTTCGCTCAGGACAGGCGCATCGAAGGGCGAGCGGCGAATTGCCCTCGGCCCCACTCTTACTTTTTCATTTCTTCTAAAGTCGATTTCGCGGCAGAATATTGAAAATTGATGTCTGTGGAACAGGCGAGGACGGTCATTCCTTTGGTCCGCCACTTCTTAATAGCCTCAACGCTACCGATATGGATCCCGGAGGCCTTTCCTTTCTTCTTTGCTGTCTCCACCACCTTGTCGATGGCTTTCGTCACCATCTCTGAACTCAATTGGTCAGGAACGCCTAAAGAGATGGAAAGGTCATTCGGACCAATTAAGCCCACATCGATCCCCTGAACACTGAGAATGGCATCTATGTTGTCGATGGCTGCTCTCGTTTCAATCTGGGCAACGATCAGGGTGTTCTCGTTCCCCTCTTTCATGTAATCAGCAGCTTTCCCGGGTATGTAGTCATTCATCCCGATACTGCCTCCCATTCCCCTCAAACCAATCGGGGTGTACTTACTGAACCGGGCGATGGTCTCCGCATCCTCCCGGGTGGAAGTCATCGGGACCATAATCCCCTCGGCTCCTGCATCGAGAACTCTCGAGATAAAAAATGTCTCTAACCGAGGAACCCGGATGACCGTACCGATCCCCACCGATTTGGCGCCCCGGATCAGATCAGCCACTGTCTCCATATTGTAGCAGCCATGCTCCATATCGATAAAGACGAAATCATAACCTGCTGCCGCATAGATGGCCGGTCCTCCGGGGTCCCGGGCCAACCGGATCATTGTCCCGTAAACGCATTCTCCTGCTAACACTTTCTTTCTTAACCCTGACCAACGCATATTTTCCTCCTCTCTCTGGCAAAGCCAAAAATTAACATTTCAGATTTCAAATTTCAGATTTAAAGTTTAAAATTGGGCCATCTTCCAATCTTAAATCTGCAATCTGCAATTTGAAATTAGCCCAAAAGCCCCATTTCTTTAAGGATCTTTTTCAACTCTTCTTTGGCTTCGGGTTTGATTCCTCCCACAGGAGCAATCCCAACCCCGGCATCAATCCCCATGAGATTGAGCGCTTCCTTAATCACTACCGGAAAAGTCCCCAACTCAAAGGCCAGGCGTAATGGCGCCAACCGGAACTGGGCTTCCAGGGATCGCTTCATATCCCCTGCCATGAAAGATTCGTAGATCTCCACGATGATCTTTGGCGCCACATTCGCCGTTGCTGCAATTGCACCCTTCCCCCCGTAACAGAGCGTCCCATAAATGAGCGTATCCCGTCCCGCCAATACCGAGAATGTCTCACCCGTTCGCCGGATATATTCCGCGGTCAGCGTCAGGTCTCCTGATGAATCTTTGATGCCAACGATATTCTCTATCTTAGAAGCACGAACAACGAAGTTCGCCGAGATGTTCACTCCGGTCCTCCCGGGGTTGTTGTAAAGAAGGACAGGAAGCCGGGTCGATTTAGCAACCGCGCTATAGAACTCAAAAAGCTCTGTCTCATTAGGGTGGATGAAGAAAGGCGTCAATACAGAAACGGCGGTTACGCCGGCTGCCTCTGCCATCTGCGTGAGGGCGATGGCTTCCCGGGTGGTGATGGCCCCGGTACCTGCATAAACCGGCACTCGTCCGCGAGTCTCTTCAACGACGGTTTCAATCACCTTTTTCTTCTCATCAAAGGTTAGGCCATAGAATTCTCCCTGACTTCCCACTGGAAAGAGACCATGGACGCCTCCTCCAATCAGGTAGTTCGTCAGCTTGCGCAGAGCCCCCACATTGATCTTTCCATCAGAAGTGATTGGCGTCACCATAGCCGGAATGATACCTTTGGGTTGGAATGTCATGATTCACCTCCTAAATTGGAAAATCGCATAGCGCAAAGGGCATAGCGCATAGCGAAAAACCTTACGTAATAATTACCTCTATTCTTTGAGAGAGCGATTCCAGGTGATGGGCTTTAACCCTTCAAAATAGGAAGCGTCAACAATCCATCCGGAATCAGAATGACCCTTGCCCTTGGATTCTTCTCCAATTCCTGATCCAGGGCCTGCTGGAGCGTTGGAGCGGATTCGAGATAAAGTTCCTTCAGGGCTTCTTCGGGAAGGGAGCAATCGGTCATCACGATTCGTGCCTGTCTGAGAATCCAGGCCAGAATGAGGGCCTTCTGCTCCCCTGGGGCAAACCCCTCTTCCCGGGAGATGGCGATAACATCCTCCAGATTCTCCGATCGCCTCATGATCTCGCAGTACCCTGGATGGCCACAACCATCCTCGCAAGGGGCAGGGATCAGAATAACGCCTCCCTTGGTCACCACAGGCTTCGGGCCTAAGGCAACAACATTTGCGGCTCGACTGGCCTGATAAAGGTCCCGGCTCTTGGGATAACTCACACCACTGATCACAATCTCTCCAGGGTGAATTATCTCAACCTCATTGAGCTGTCGCGCTGTCTTAACTCCCTCATTAAAGGCCTTTACAGGATCTCCGGCTACAATCTTTACGACTTCCTTCTTTCCCGTCTGTACCACATTAACGATGAAATGGAGTCCGATGGCCTGGGTCGCTTCTGTGAGAAAACGCCTGAATTCATTACCTTCAATCATCCCAAGCCGGGTATTCTTCATCATCTCATAATTATGGGTTGCCCCAATGGTCTCCTCGCCCGCCACTCCCACGGCAATGCTCTTGACCCCGCCGCTATAACCTGCGAAGAGATGGGTCTCGATCACCCCCGTTGAAATGCGATAATCGGACTGGGCAACGACTCGATTAAAGACAAGAGGAATCCCTCCCTTGGAAGCCCCAAGGTTGACCAATTCTTTTGGATCCCAGGGGTTATGGTTGATGAAACGAATTTCGTTAGTGATTTCTCCGAATTTTTCTCTGATTTCTTCAGGTGTATTGGGTCGGTGTGTGCCCGTGGCAATGACTGCCGTTATATCCTGTTCCCTTATTCCTCCGGCCTTTAACTCCTTTACAAGAAGAGGAAGGATCACCTCCTCCGGAAGCTTCCTTGTAATATCGGTAACGACAATCGATACGGTTTTTTTAGGTTTTACCAAATCCCGGAGCTTTGGGGTCCCGATGGGGCGGTCAAGGAACTCCTCAACCGCCCTCTTCACATCCGGAACCGGCGCAAACTTTCGGGATTCCACCCATTGGACCGGAACAGAGTCAGGAATCTGGATGGAAATCGTTCTTTTTCCACAAGGGATCGGAAACTGTTTCATTCTATTCCAATTTGATATTGAACTCTTTGATTAAATTACCGTACTGTTCAAAGCCGTCCTTAAGGTACCTTCCAAATTCTGCAGGGCCTTGATACATCACGGGCTGGCCGATATCTTTCATCGCCTTTATAAATTCCGGATCCTCACAGACCTTTTTAAATCGATCCGAGAGATAGGAAATGACCTCAGGTGGCGTCCCCTTGGGAGCAGCAACCCCCTTGACCGAACCAACGGTCACAACGTTGTAGCCTAATTCCTTAAATGTCGGGACATCCGGAATGGCGGGGTCCCTCTGCTCCAAAGCCACAGCTATCGGGATCAGCCGTTTCGCCTTGATATGGCTGATGACCTCTGAGGGGTGATTTCCACCCGTATCGGTCTGTCCACCTACAATGGCTGTAACCGCATCTGCACCTCCTCTAAAGGGAACCGTTACAATTTTCAGACCCGCGGCCTTTCCCAAGGCCTGAAAGGTGATATCGACCGATCCAGCCTTGGTTGAAACAGAAGCCGTAACCTGATCCTTCTTCTTCCCCCATTCAATAAACTCCTTCAAGTTCTTGTAGGGAGCATCGGCTCGATTGATCATCGCAACAGAGTGGACAGAGAGCCTGCATACGGGAAGGAGGTCTTCGAAGGTTTTATAGGGAAGTTTTTGGAAATGGGGCATCACCAAATCATGGCCAGATCCATATCCAAGAAAAAGTGAGTAGCCATCCGGTTTAGACCTTACGACGCCTTCCGTTCCTGTCACTCCGCCCCCGCCCGGTTTGTTTACAACCACCAGGGGTTTGTCAAAATACTTGGGAGCAAACTTGGCTACCAGTCGAGCCAGGACATCCGTAGAACCTCCTGCTGCAAAGGGGACCACCAACTCGATCGGCTTGGTAGGAAACTTTTCCGCAGCCCCAACCCATGTTGGAAGAACCAAACAAAAACATAAAACCAACATCCCTAAAACCTTCTTATCCGTTCTCATATTCTCCTCCTTTGTCTATTCTATTTTTTCTCTTGCCAAACCCCGATCATCTCTCTCTTCTTGTTAACCTTTTTCGTAGCACGATGGCAACCTGGAACAGAATGAAGACGCAGAGAAATCCCATCAAGGTCCCCGAAATAGGGCGCTGGAAAAAAATGAGCGGGCTTCCCGCCGACATCAAGAGGGCCTGCCGGAGCGCCGGCTCCAGAATCCGCCCGAGGACAAAGGCCAGGATAAGAGGACCAGGGTCAAGGTCCACCTTTCTGAAGATGTATCCAATCACTCCGAAGATACCCATGATCCAGATATCAAAGACCGTATTCCGAATGCTGTAAACTCCGATGCAGCAGAAAAGGACAATGATGGGGGCAAGAATCGCATAAGGAACCCTAAGCAATTGGACCCACATCCCGACCAAAGGGAGGTTCAAAATGAGGAGCATAACATTTCCAATATACATGGAGGCGACCACGCCCCAGAAGATATCAGGATGTTCGGTAATGAGAAAAGGACCGGGTTGAACCCCCTGGATCAGAAGCGCTGCAAAGATCATGGCAATGGCTGCATTGCCTGGAATCCCAAGGGTTAGGAGGGGGATGAATGAAGCGCTCGCAGCAGCGTTATTGGCTGACTCCGGACCAGCCACTCCCTGAATTGCGCCCTTTCCAAACTCCTCAGGATGTTTGGCAAGCCTCTTTTCCATAGCATAGGAAACAAGAGAGGAGATGACCGCCCCGCCGCCAGGCAGGATTCCGATGAAGAAGCCGATGAAAGACCCTCGAACAATTGCCCACTTTGACTCGGCCCAATCCTTTAAATTCGGCCAGATGTTTGACACCTTCTTGGTCACGAGTTCTGTCGTTAATTCCTTTTCAAGGTTGATAAGAATTTCTCCGATCCCGAACATCCCCATGGCCAGAGTCACAAAATCGATCCCTTCCTGGAGCATGAAGAATCCCCACGTGAACCGGATTGCCCCGGAGATAGGGTCAAGTCCTACTGCGCCAAGAAGCAGCCCCAGGACAACCATGATCAGACCCTTGATGATCGAACCCTCCCCAAGAAGGGTTGCCATGAGAAGGCCTAACAGGGTCAAGGCAAAATATTCCGGCGGACCGAATTTCAGCGCAAACTCAGCCAGGGGAGGCGCCACAAAGGTCAAGCCAATCACTCCGACCGTTCCGGCAACAAATGACCCGATGGCAGCAATCCCAAGGGCTGGGCCTGCACGACCTTTCAGGGCCATCTGATAACCATCGATACAGGTAACCACCGAGGCCGCCTCTCCGGGGATGTTGACAAGAATCGATGTCGTCGATCCGCCGTACATGGCCCCGTAAAAGATTCCTGCCATCATGATGATCGAGGTTACAGGGGAGCCGATCTTAAAGCTGATAGGAAGAAGAAGCGAAATGGTGGCAGAGGGACCAAGGCCTGGGAGGATACCCACGACTGTTCCGAGAAGGGCTCCGATCAAGGCGAAGGCAAGATTGGTCAGGCTGAAGGCAATCCCGAACCCGGTCATCAATCCTTGAAACAGGTCTAATAGTTCGTTCATCCTCTAATCCTTATTACGCCCCTAAAAACCCCTGTGGAAGAGGGACTTCCAGTAAGAAGCTGAAGATCAGGTAAAGGGCAACTGTGGTTCCAATGGAAATGCTAAGGATGGTCCGCCAGCGGAGCCGTTCAATTACCCGCATCCAAATGATGAGAAAAATAAAGGTCGTGGGAAGGAAACCAATAAAGCCAACCACCAGGGCATAAAAGACCAGGATCGCAACACCGAGCAGGGGCCTGAGCCAGGTACGACCGGACCAAAATGGAGCAGGAGAGGGATCTTTTTTCCAATGGCTGAAGATCAAGACTAGGGAGAGAA
>DATIGG010000181.1:0-2675 GCA_035454825.1 Thermodesulfobacteriota bacterium
TGAAATAAGAAAGATGATTGTGCAAACCTCCTCGGAGATCAGGCGCCTTTCCTACCGCTTGCATCCTACCCTATTGAGCGATCTCGGACTGGAACCTGCTCTTAACCTTTATTTCAAAGAGCTAAGGAAACGCACGAACGTGGGCATTGACTTCCACATGGTTGGATTTGACCGTCGGCTGGATCCTGAGACCGAAACGGTTCTCTACAGGTTTGGTCAGGAGGCGCTCACCAATACTTTGAAACATGCTGGGGCGAAACATTTCCGCCTTTCCGTCATCAAAAGCTACCCTAACATCATTTTCCTTGCAGAAGATGATGGGAACGGGTTTGAAGACCGGTTCCCCGAAAATGACCCAATGAGTTTAGGACTCCTCGGGATGCGGGAGCGGGCGAACCTGCTGGGGGGGACCTTCCAGCTCCGCAGCAAGCCCGGCGAGGGAACGCGAATCCGAATTGAGATACCTTTGGCTGAGGGGCAGGGTCATGCCTGATCCTATTCGAATTCTTGTTGCCGATGACCACACCATCGTCCGGCAGGGGTTAGCCCGCCTCCTGGAGGATCAACCTGATCTGGTAGTTGTCGGCGAGGCTACGAATGGGCAAGCCGCCTTGGACAAGGCGCTTGAGCTGAAGCCGGATATCGTTATAATGGACATCGCCATGCCCCGGATGAATGGAATCGAGGCCGCCAAAAGAATTCGGAAGCATTTGCCGGAGACCAAGATTATCATTCTTTCCATGTATTCCCACGAACATTACATTCATGAGCTCCTCGAGACCGGAATATCGGGTTACCTTCTGAAAGACTCAAGCGGACGCGATATCATCAAAGCCATTCACGCAGCCATAAAGCATGAGACCTTTCTGAGCCCTTCCATATCCAAGGTGGTGGTGCATAGGTATCTCTTTCCCCGCAAATATACGTCAAAAGAAGAGCGTTATAAATTACTCTCCAATAGAGAGAGAGAAGTCTTTCAGCTCATTGCCGAGGGGCATGCTGCGAAAAAAATAGCGGATATGCTTTGTGTCAGTTTAAGCACCGTGAAGACTCACAGAAGCAAGATCATGGAGAAACTGGCTATTAATAGTCCTGTCCAACTCTACCAGTTTGCCATCCAGCTTGGGCTGGTCGACCCCGATCTCTAGTTCTGGCATGTCGGGCCCACTCTTCTATGAAGAAAATAGGAATCATTACTCTTACGAGACAGAATAGCTTGGCGTATTCGGTACTGACCAGGATTGTGAGGGAGCTGGGCTTTGCACCTCTCACTGGGGAAGCGATTGGATCGGACAGCCTCTTCTTCTCCTTAGAGGATATCACTCTTGTCGGTTATGATTTCTTAGGGGATCTCTTTCAAAAAGCAGGCTTTTCCGATGCGGACGTCATCTTGATTTCCGCTCCCTATACGGCGAACGTGTTCATGCTGCCGAAAGTCATATGGTGTTTGAGAAGCCTGAATCCTGCACCGATTATTCTTGGGGGAAATGAAGCCTCCAACAACTACAGAAATCTCATGGAGTACCGTTTCAACACCTTTGCCAATCAGACGGTCGATGTGAGTGCGGATTTCATTGTGAGGGGTTCTGCTGAAGGTTCCCTGCACTCCCTCCTCCCTCTCATAGGCAAGGCCACCATGACTCAGGAATGGGACAGGGAACTCATCATGAAATTCCTTGGGATTCCCAATCTTGTTTTCTGGCTGCCCGGGAGAAAAGCCTTGATCTCCACCGAGTTCACCCCTGCGGAACTTAGAGAAAAGGATATTTTCTCCTACGTGAGGTATGGGGACAAAACCATTGCCATGACCCTCCAGAGAGCGTGTGTATGGGCAAAAGAATCTCAAGGCGGGTGTCTTTTCTGCGCCATCGCGAGTCAATTCGGGAAAACATTCCATTGCGCGGTTCAGAGTGATCACTTCCTCGAAGAGCTCGGCGAGGTTTTGAAGAACAATCCCGAAGTACAGTATGTCGATATTTGGGATGACACGTTCAATATCTCTGAAGAATGGAGCGTCAAGATCTGTGACTGCTTGCAAAGGCTGCGGAAAAAGCTGGGAAGGGAGATCATTTATTCCTGTTTTTTGAGACCCAAACGGTTAACCGAAAGCTTGCTCAGGAAAATGGCAGATACCAATTTCAGGGTGGCGTTCATTGGAGTTGATGCACTGACCGAGGACCTTTCCAAGAGGATGAGAAGGGGGTGTACGGTCGCTGAGGTCAACAGATCTATGGAAGCTCTGGCGAAGTCAAAAATACAGCCTCGACTCAGTGTGCAGCTTTTTTCTCCCGAATCCACTATAGACGACGGAGGAATCACGGCAGCCCTGGCCCTCTCTTGCATAAGAAACGGGTCCTCAACGGTTCATGTTCACCTGTACACTTTTCCTCTCTTTGGCTCGGATATTTATAGACTTCTGAACGGTAGGGACAACTTAAAAACAATTCCCACTCCGCTCCTTAAGAAAGAGGATAGCGGAGACTTCAAACCGTATTTGCTTGCTTTTGATTACGCATGCTTCGATCCCGATGTTGAAGAAATCAAACAGAGAACTTACGCCCTTTTGGGTGCCTCAACATCTTTTCACGTCAGAACCTATCCGGGGGATCAAGTGGACGCTCACCGATTGAAACAGGTTCTGCAGCAGGTCAGAGTCTGGTTCGCAGAGGAGAAAA
>DATIGG010000182.1:0-3398 GCA_035454825.1 Thermodesulfobacteriota bacterium
CAAAACGATTGGATTAAAACGGCTTCACCTCCTCCATCTGAACGATTCAAAGACCCCGTTGGGTTCGAGAAGAGACCGACATTGGCACATCGGCGAGGGATATATCGGACTTGAAGGATTCAGCTACTTAATCAACCATCCTCTGTTAAAGCACCTTCCCGGAATCATGGAGACTCCACGAAAGGATACGGTTGAGGACCTGAAGAATATGAAAGTTATCAGGAGTCTTGTCGAAGAATGACCATCTTCCCTCCCTTTTTTGTGAGACGATAAAAGTAAACGAAGTTGATGAGGCTGATGATGGCTAGGCCGAGGAACATGGTCCAGAAGTTGGCCACCCGGAGAATAATCCCCATGAGCACTGGTCCGACTCCCATCCCCAGATCACCCATGGCCGATATGATGCCCATCGCCGGCCCCCGGGAGACTCCTGCGAGGTCAAGGGCATAGGCCATCAGGCAGGGCATGAGAAAGGCGTGCCCAACCCCTGTGATCACCGCAACGACGAGGAACATCGGTAGGGTCTTTGAAAAAGCAAGCACCATCATCCCGATGACATAGGACGCAAGGCAGGGCAGCAGGATTTTCTCCCGGCTGTAGAGGTCTATGATTCCTCCTCCCAAGCTTCGGGACAAAATGAGGACGATGGCATAAGCTCCGAAGAAAAGACCGGGGTTCGATACTCCCTGATCTACTGCATACAGGGGGAAAAAAGCTGCGAGAGCTCCCCAGATAATGTGGGCAAGGAAAAACATGAAGGTGGGTGGAAAGATCCTGCTCACGATCCGCAAGTCGCTCTCGATTGAATCTTCCGCCAGGGCGGTTGGTGCCCTGGTTTCGAGCCTGCTTACCGTGTAAAGCGAGCACAGGGAAAGACCGATACAGATCGCGAATAGAATGTAGAACCCGAGGTGGTTGACCACGAACATCCCGCATGTAGGTGCCAGGGCCAGGGCGATGTTGAAGGAGAGGAAGAAGTAGCTCAGGCTCTGGCCTCGTCGGGACTCGGGGGTGGTATTAGCGACGAACGTCACGGAGGCAGTGTTAAAGCAGGCGATCCCCGCTCCCTGAAGCACCCTCACAAAAAGGAAAGGCCAGAATGGGGGGGCGATGAGATAGGCTGCGGAACTGATCGCAAAGAGGAGGCTTCCCCCAATCATAAAGGTCTTCTCAGGGGTCCTGAGAAGCAACCTTCCAACCAGCGGCCTGAGCACGAGGGATGCGACGCTCAGGGAGCCGATGAGCACACCGATCTCCACTTCTGTTGCCTGGAGCATCGACAGGTAGAGCGGGAGCGTCGTCATAAGGGTTTGGCTTACCGAGGACAGGGAGAACTGGGAGACAAAGGTGAGGACAAAGTCGCGGTTTAGAAATTTTTGTAAGGTCATGTCAAAGGAATTGTAATGCCTCGATTCAATCGTTGTAAAGGGTCCTGAAAATTTCACAGACCTCTTGATATAGAAAAAATCTTTCTTTACAATGATTGCTTGACCGGGACAGACTCATATCAAATCGATTTAAGGGAGGATAGGGTTTATGAAACAGATGAGGTTGCTATTGGTGTTCGTGGTGTTTTCTTTGGCGTTGGCTTTTGTAGGTTGTTCAAAGCCGCCGGATGCGGAAAAACAGGCTGCGAAGACAGCCATGGATGCTGCTGTGTCTGCCGGCGCAGATAGATATGCTGGAGAGGATCTGGATACGGCCAAGAAGAAATGGGAAAGCGCAGAGTCTCTGAT
This sequence comes from Thermodesulfobacteriota bacterium, assembly GCA_035454825.1. GTDB lineage: Bacteria > Desulfobacterota > BSN033 > BSN033 > UBA1163 > DATIGG01. The sequence continues at coordinate 1,737 of DATIGG010000182.1, forward strand.
GAAAGAAAAAAAGTATGAAGAAGCCAAAAAGGCCTATATCGAAGCCAGGGCGGCCTTTGAAAAGGCAACAGGGGCGGTAGCGACAGGGAAGAAGGCCATGGCCGATCAAGCCAACGCTGCGGTGGCAGCCGTTGAGGAGGCGTGGAACAAGTTGAAGGCCACGGCTAAGAAAATGGAAAAGAAGATGAAAGGCAAGAAGGAAGCCTGGATAGCCGATTCAAAAACATTCAGCGAAGGTTTGGCAAAGACCAAAGAGACGATTACTGCTGATCCTGCGGAAGTCAAACCCAAAATAGATGAGCTAAAAGCCATGATTGATAAGTGGGAGAATGCCTTCAAGGAGATGGCCGCTGCTCCGGTTAAGAAACGCGAACCCGCCAAAAAGCCCGACCCCGCCAAGAAGAAGAAAAAAAAGAGGTAGGCTCAACTTTTAAACAGAAAGCGCTTCTGCCATCAGTCAGTTGCGCTTTCTGTTTTTTGTTTCTTCAATCCTGGTTCTCCGATCAGAGATTACCCCTCACTGAGAAACAAGAAGATAAATCCGAGGCTGCCCCCCAAGAAGTGCTCATCGATAACCATGAAGAAACGCTGCTCCTGGTGCACAGAAGACCCGATTTATGTTGACTATCACGACAATGAGTGGGGAATTCCCGTCCACGATGATATTCATCTCTTCGAAATGCTCACCTTGGAGGGAGCACAAGCTGGGCTTAGCTGGTTGACTATCCTAAGGAAGCGCGAAAATTATCGAAAGGCATTTGACGGATTCCGGCCAGAGACAATATCGAAATATGATTCTAAGAAAATTGAAACATTACTCAATGATCCTGGCATCATTCGAAACCGGTTAAAAATTGAGGCAGCGATTCATAACGCTCGCCACGTTTTGAAAATCCAGGAAGAGTTCGGTTCTCTTGACTCCTATTTATGGAGGTTTGTTGGAGAGAGACCTATTCAGAATACATGGAGAAGTTTAAAGGAAATCCCCTGCCAGAGCAAAGAATCTGACCTCATGAGCAGAGAATTGAAGAAGAGCAACTTTAAGTTTGTTGGCACTAAGATTTGCTACGCCTTCATGCAGGCCGTCGGAATGGTCAACGACCACGAGGTCTCCTGTTTTTGCTACGCGAGGTTAGTCAAGTTAAGTGAATGATAGATGTCCGAATCCATAAATCCCTCCTGACCTCCTTTTGCCAAAGGTAGTCCCGCCTTTGGCGGGATTTGGAAAAGAGGGGCGAGGGGAGATTTTACGGCTGATGTCAATTCAATTCCGAGACCCTTAATAAGTATGGTATCTCCAGAAATGCCCGAGCTTGAAGATGACCGGCTGGCTTTAACTCCCAAAATGCTGGTGGAAAAGCGTTTGGCCGAAGGTCTAAAAGATGTCAAGCAAGGCCGGGTAGTTGGTCCTTTTGAGACTGCCCGATCAGCCATGAAAGCTCTTAAGGCACAAAAGCCATGAGAGTGCTTTTTTCAGAACGCTTTGCTCGCTCCTTCCGAGAAGCGCCAGACCGGATTCAACTATACCCCTCCTTGATATGATTCCCCATCCCAAGTAGCCTTCGCTTGACCGCGGTCTTCTGTCGTGTATTATACAAATAAGCGGCAGGATGTGGAAAATTATTTGTCCACAAAATATGTAATCATACATGACATTTATTC
>DATIGG010000183.1:0-7642 GCA_035454825.1 Thermodesulfobacteriota bacterium
TGACCCCGCTGATTGATTTCGTCAGAGGCTGCAATCACCTCCAGATAGATGACTTTATTCCTCTCGGCAACAGCACTTGCGGCTAAAGAGATACTGCTTGAATAGGTCCCCATCAGGACCTTCATGTTTTCTTGGGTGATCAGGCGGTTCGCCTCATTAGTCCCTGACGTGGGATCCGGGGCGTCCGCCTTGACATAGGCCACTTTCTTTCCCCAGACGCCACCAAACTTTTCGTTCACCATTTCCCGGGCTAAATCCGAGGCCTCAAAGGACTCGTTTCCCAATAAGGCCAGAGGACCTGTGAGAGGAAATATTGTGCCGATCTTGACCTCGGTCTGCGCCTGGGTCTCATTCCAGGAACCTACCATAACAACAAGGAAAATTAAAAATGACCATAGGAAAACTTTTTTTGGCATAGCCTTTCCCTCCTTGATGGATTTTTTAAAAGCTTATTTATATCATATGCACCCTTAAGTCAAGCCTTTTTTACCCTATCACGTATTCTTCTTGAAATGATCGGCTGATTTTGTTAAATTACAGTCTCGAATTTCTAAGCGATTTTAGCGCTACCCAGGGGTAGCAAATGATACAAGGAGTCTGAGAAAGGAGAAGAAGAAATGGCAATCAACATGAAAGGAAAATCATTGGCAAGCCTTTATGATCTGACGAGGGAGGAGATGGAGCAGATCTTTAAGACCTCCGAGTTGTTGAAACTTCAATTCCTGAGGGGCCAGGAACACCCATTACTCAAGGGAAAGACATTAGGCATGATCTTCGAAAAACCTTCGACCCGGACCCGGGTCTCTTTCGAGGTGGGGATGTGGCAACTGGGCGGCTATGCCCTCTATCTCAGCTCCACCGATCTTCAGCTTGGACGGGGAGAAACGATTGGAGATACAGCCCAGGTCCTCTCCCGCTCGGTTCAGGGGATCATGGCAAGGGTCTTTGCTCACCAGACCATTCTCGATCTTGTGAAATATTCGAAGGTTCCGGTGATCAATGGCCTCTCTGACTTTTCCCATCCCTGTCAGGGCCTTGCCGATCTCTTTACCGTTTATGAAAAGAAAGGAAAATTCGAAGGACTAAAACTTGCCTATGTTGGCGATGGTAACAATGTCGCCCACTCCCTGCTCTACGGCTGTTCGAAGATGGGAATGAATATTGTCGTCGGTTGCCCGAAAGGCTATGAGCCTGACCCGAAAGTGGTTGCCCAGGCAAAGGAAGAGGCCAAACGGACGGGTTGTGAGGTGAAATTGACCCATGACCCAAAGGAAGCGGTGAAAGGAGCCGACATCGTTTATACCGATGTGTGGGCCAGTATGGGAAAAGAGAAGGAGCGTGAAGAGCGGATCAAAATCTTAAAGCCCTATCAGGTTAACGGTCAACTCGTTAAGGGGGGCAAGGAGGACTACATCTTCATGCACTGCCTTCCTGCGCATCGGGGGGAGGAAGTGACGGATGAGGTTGCTGATTCAAAGAATAGCGTCATCTTTGACCAGGCAGAGAACCGGATGCACACTCAAAAGGCCGTCATGGCGCTCACCATGTAGAAGAGATAGTTCTGAGTTCGGAGACTTAAGGTTTCATACTCCGAACTCCGAACTAAACGCTCCGAACTATTTGCAATTTCATTCCGCTGGGAGGAGATATGGCAAAGACATACGATCTGATCCTTAAAAATGGCCTTGTCGTTACTGGATCCAATATCCAGAAGGCAGATGTGGGGATTAAAGGCGAAAAGATCGCTGCAATCCAATCGAGCCTTCCAGTCAAGCAGGCGAGCCGAGTGATCGATGCTTCCGGGAAATACGTGATCCCGGGTGTGATCGATGTCCACACTCATCCTGTTTATGAAGATGATATGGGAGGTCTTTCCATCACCGGGGCACACGGAGGGACGACCACACTACTCCATTATGCTTATGCAAAACCAGGGATGAAGCTGATCGATACCATCAACAGATTTAAGGATGAGGGGCTCAAGAAATCCTGCCTGGATTTCGGGATCCATGGGGCCATCTTTGATCCTGCCAATCAGGTGGAAGAGATTCCAGGGGCATTTGATCTCGGAGTCGCGTCTTTTAAGATGTTCATGACCTATGCCAAGCTCAAATGGATGACCGATGACTACTGGCTGGCAGCAGCCATGGACGTGATTGGAGCCAATGGCGGTCTCGCCATGGTACATGCAGAAAATGGCCTGGTTACCGACTATTTTGAAGACCGATCGCTGAAGAAGGGGGAGGACCAGAAGAAGGTGTTTATCAAGACCAGACCGGACTACCTGGAGGCAGAAGCCATCTTCAGGGCCATATCGATCTCAGCCGTTACAGGCTGTCCCCTCTATGTGGTTCACTTGAGCACGGCCAGAGGCATCACCCCTGTTCAGCAGGCGAGGCAGGAAGGACAGGTCGTTTATGCTGAGACCTGCCCCCAATATCTCAGCTTAACCGACAGGGACCTTCAGAAAAGGGGGCCGCTGGCCAAGATCGGCCCACCTCTGAGGCTAGACACTGACCGTTTTGCCCTCTGGAAGGCAATCCAGAGGGGGATCATCGATGTGGTGGCAAGTGACCACGCCCCGAAGGCAAAGAAGATCGATGATCCATTTTTTGAGGCTGCTTATGGTTCTGCCCAGGCTGAGACCATGTTTTCAGTCACCTATGATGAGGGAATTAATTCGGGATGGATCGGGCCATGCCGTCTCGTTCAGCTTCTTTCTGAGAATCCGGCAAAGATCTTTGGTCTCTATCCGAGGAAGGGAGCCGTCCAAAAAGGTTCGGACGCAGACCTCGTTCTCTTCGATCCGACCCAAATCCAGGAGATTCATCAAAAGGCGCTTCATTCGGGAGCGCCCTACACGCTCTACGAAGGAAGGAAATGTCTTGGCAAACCTGTCCTTACAATGCAGCGTGGCAAAATTGTCGTCGAAAATGGAGAGATGAAGGGAGCAGCGGGAACCGGAAAATTTCTGCCCACAAAGATTAAGAAAGTCAAATGCAATTGAAAAGGGGGGGGAGACACCCTGCACCCTATGCCCTATTTACAATTTAGAGGAGGTAAATAATTATGACGACATTAAAGGGAAAGGACATTCTTCATGGAAACCAATTTTCGAAAAAGGATATCGAAGCAATCATGAAGACGGCATCCTACTTTGAGAAAGAACTGAAGAAGAAAGGATCTCTCAGTCTGCTCAAGGGGAAGCTCCTGGCCAACCTCTTCTACGAGCCAAGCACCCGGACCCGCCTTTCCTTCGAAGCGGCTATGCAACGCCTGGGAGGAGGGGTTATCAGCATGGGCTCGGTTGAGAGTTCCTCCGTGGCAAAGGGCGAATCCCTGACCGACACGGTCATGACCGTATCTCAATATGCGGATGTGATTGTGCTCCGCCATCCACGAACCGGGTCTGCCAGGGAAGCAGCAGATGCTGTTTCCATCCCTGTGATCAATGCAGGGGATGGGACTGGCCAACATCCTACCCAGGCCCTGCTTGATATCTATACAATTAAGAAAGAGCTGGGTACCCTTAATAACCTGACGATCTCGATGGTCGGGGACCTCAAAAACGGCCGGACGGTTCATGCCCTGGGGGAGATTCTTACTCTCTTTGGAGCGAAACTCTATTTCGTTTCGCCAGATAGCCTTCGGATGCCGGCGGAGATTACATCCCGGCTGAAAGAAAAGGGTATCGAAGTCAACGAGACGGCCGACATGAAACTCGCAGCCCGGAAGAGCGATCTCATTTACATGACCCGTATCCAAAAGGAGCGCTTCACAGATCTCTCTGAGTACGAAAGAGTTAAGGGAAGCTATATTATCAACGAAAGATTTCTGGAGGAGCTCAAGAAAGAGATTGTTATCCTCCATCCTCTTCCGAGAGTGGATGAGATTGATCCTGCAGTGGATCAGTATTCAGGGGCAGCCTATTTCAGACAGATGAGAAATGGAGTCTATGTCCGGATGGCCCTGCTTGCCATGATTTTTGGGAAACGATGAGATACATATAGTCGGACTGGCAGGAGAGTGTTTTGAATGGAGGAGGTTGAAGGATGGATTCAACATTGGCTGTTCTCGCAATCGGGGGAAACTCCTTAATCAAGGACAAGGACCACATCGCCTTATCCTGGCAGTATGAAGCTGTGAAAGAAACCGGAAAGTATATTGCCGATCTCATTGCAGAGGGGTTGAGCACCGTGATTACGCACGGGAATGGTCCCCAGGTTGGTTTCATCTATCGAAGAGGGGAACTCGCCCGGCATGAGCTTCCCCTCATCCCGTTGGATATCTGTGGGGCGGACACACAGGGAGCGATCGGATACATGATTCAAAAAGCGCTTCTGAACGAGTTTCGAAAGCGAGGTATGACAAAGAAGGTGACCACGGTGGTGACTCAGGCCATTGTGGACAGAGACGACCCGTCTTTTAAACATCCCTCGAAACCGATCGGTTCCTTCATGTCGGAGAAAGAGGCTCTCTCCAACAAGGAAGAATTCGGGTGGGAGGTTCTGGAAGATGCAGGCCGGGGTTTCAGGCGTGTCGTTCCTTCTCCCATCCCCAAGGAGATCATTGAATTGGACGTGATCAGGTTGCTGGTGGAAAGGGGCTACATTGTGGTGGCCACTGGCGGAGGGGGTATCCCCGTAATACGAAATGAACAGGGAGATCTTGAAGGTGTTGAAGCCGTCATTGACAAAGATTTAGCCTCTTCACTTCTGGCCCGAAACCTTGGCGCAGATACCTTTATCATCTCAACAGCCATCGATGCGGTTTATTTGAACTTCGGGAGGGAAAATCAGAAACCGATCAGTCGGGCCACTCTTCCTCAAATGAAGCAGTACCTGGCCGAAGGGCACTTCAAGCCAGGATCAATGAAGCCAAAGATCGAGGCCATTATCGAGTTTCTCGAAGGGGGCGGGAAGAAAGCGATCATCACCTCCCCGGAAAACCTTTTGAAATCGGTCAAGGGAGAAAGTGGAACCACGATTGTAAACTAATGCCCCATGCCCGGACGGCGGCCCTGCCTTCGCCAAGGCTTCGGGAGGCAGGCTCGAACCATGCAAATTCTTAACTGATCTCCTCCCCCTTGAGAAACTGTGTCGTAATGTCATTCTCAGGCGTTAGCCGAAGAATCTCTATGATCGATTCAGTTGAAATGATTAGATTCTTCACTTCGTTCAGAATGACAAACATCCTAATTCCCCCATTACGACACGGTCTCTGACGGGGGAGGATTAAGGTGGGGGTGGACATTGGGGTTCCCCCTCACCTCTCACCGCGCTGTCGCGGTGGCATTACGGGAAAAGATGGAGAGGTGAATGGGATGAAACCATTGTCACCCGATACTCAACCTGAAGTCGAGCGCATTCACCTCGAAATGATTCGGAAAGCACCTCTCTCAGCCCGGCTGCTTATCCATCACTAAGAAGCCCATCCAGTTTTGTCGCTTGACCAATACTCAGATTGACTTCCAAGTATTTATGGGATACTTCTTCACTAATCAGGACCATATAGAATGGTTTTTCGATGAGGACAAATGAGGAAGATTCCCGGGGGTTAAAGAATAATATTACCATTCGCAAAGGGATCGAATAAAAGGGAAGAGATATGTCATCAGAGGGTCAGAGAGTTCATCCTTTGGAAAAACCTTCTGTATTCGTATTAGCCCTCTTGGTGTCCTTCATTGTGGTTCTTGGAGTGGCTTGCTTGATTGCTTACAATACTTACAACGATGCTATCAATCATACCATTCGATCAAACGGAATAAGAGCCGATCTACTGGCCAAAATTATTCTGGAATATCAGAGAGCGACCATTGGAGTTATTCGATCATACGGGAGTCGCCAGTTGTTAGTCGATTCGGTCAAGAAGAAGAATTTCGAGGAAGCCATTAGCCATCTCAGCAGTCTGGTGAAGAATAACCCGGAGATCGAGATGACATTTATCACAGATCCGGGTGGCACCCTGTGGGCTAATTTCCCTATTTTTAAGGAAGCGTTCAAACAAAATCTTTCTTACAGGGATTGGTATAAGGGTGTGAGCAAGGAATGGACCCCTTATGTTTCAGGCGTCTATAGAATGATCGTGGGGGAGAAGGAACTTGCCGTGTCGGTTTGTTCTCCTATCCGTGATAAAAAAGGCAAAGTGATAGGTATACTTGCCGTTACTCAAACCACGGGTTTCTTTAAGAAAATTTTCAACGAGATTGAGTTAGATGTTGATGCAAAGATAACCTTGATCGATCAGGAAGGGCATATCATTTACACCAACAGATTTCCTTACAAAAGAGAGGTCGTCGATTATCCATCCTTTGAGTTTGTCAAGAAGGCGATGGGCGGGGAAAAAGGTAATGTTGAGATTCGAGACACTTCCGACGGAGATAAGATCAAATATGTCTCCTTTGCACCCATTCGGGGTATTGGATGGTCAGTCATTGTTGAGAAAGCAAAGAGCGACGTGCTTCGATCAGAATTTACAGATTTTCTTCAAACCGGAATCATCTCCATCTTGGCATTTACAGTTATTCTTCTTAGTTTGGTATATTTGAGGGGAAAATTCAGACAGATGGCGGCATTGAAAGCACTTAGCGAACAACTGGCAATGACAAACGAACAATGCCTCATCGAAATCGGTGAGCGTAAGCGGACAGAGGATGCTTTGCGGAAGACAGAAAAGCAACTTCGCTTGATCTCTGCTCAACGCTTGACAGCCCAGGAACAGGAAAGCAAGAGGATTGCCGCAGAAATTCATGACAGCATCGGGGCCGCTTTAAGCGCCATTAGATTCAAAGTGGATAACATCATTGAACAGATGGAACAGGGGACTGCTGCAAGGGAATCATTAACAGGTATCCTGCCAACCGTTCAGCAGGCTATCAATGAATCTCGAAGGATGCAGGCAAATTTGCGACCCTCCATTCTGGACGATTTGGGTATCCTACCAACCATCGAATGGCAGTGTCGAGAGTATCAAAGAATGTATCCTCATATCCGTGTCGAGAAACAGATCGATGTGAAAGAAGATAAAGTCCCCGACTCTCTGAAAAGCGTGATCTACCGAATCTCGCAGGAGGCCCTGAATAACATCGCCAAGCATAGCAAGGCAGATCTCGTAATACTCTCTTTGCAAAAGACCGGTAACCCAATTGAATTGGTTATTCAGGATAACGGTCAAGGATTCGACGTAAAGGAAACTCTCTCAAAGGAAAGTTATAAACGAGGACTTGGCCTTTCCAGCATGAGGGAACGGGCTGAACTTTCAGGCGGGTCTTTTAATATAGAATCCATCAGGGGAAAAGGAACGACCATTCGGGTGTCATGGCCAAATGAGCAATGATGACTATAAAACTGGAGGCCCCGAGGACCTTTCTCTATGCGAGAATCAAGAAGAAGAGAAAGGGAGATCAGGGTGGAGAGTGGTTGAAGAGGTACCCCTTAAATTTTGACATGGATGGATGGACTTAAGAAATGGATTTGATCCCTGCGAAGATTAAGAGACTCTTCTGGGATGTGGATAAAGAAAGAATCGATATCAAAGACCACCGGTCTTTTATCATTCGCCGAATCATAAACTTCGGGAATATGGATGATGTGAAATGGATGCTTAAAGTTTACACCACAGATGAGATCATTGAGGTGGTGAA
>DATIGG010000184.1:0-5846 GCA_035454825.1 Thermodesulfobacteriota bacterium
CCGCTTCCCCCCAGTCCTTGTCAGGGACTCCGATGGCCGCAGCCTCGAGGACGGAGGGATGGCTGTGAAGGACATCATCAATCTCTTTGGCATATATATTTTCCCCGCCGCTGATGATCATATCCTTCTTTCGATCCACAATATAAAGGTATCGATCCTCATCCATCTTTCCAAGATCCCCTGTCTTGAACCACCCGTTTTCGATGGCCTTCACCGTCTCTTCCGGGTTTCTCCAAAACCCCTTGATCACGGCCGGACCTTTTACCCAGATCTCCCCAATCTCACCCCGGGGCACATCCTTTCCGCGGTCATCGACAACCCTCACCTCATAGGTGGCGGACTCTCTTCCCGCGGAGTTGAGGCGTTGCAATTGTTTCGGTGCTCCTCCCAGGACATGGTCTTCTGCAAGGAGAAGGTTTGTCTCGAGCGTTTCGGTCAAGCCATAGCCCTGGGTGAATCCACAATTTTTCAGGGACTGGATGGCCTTCTCAAGGATTGGAAGAGGCATGGGGCCTCCTCCGTAGAAGATTCTTCTGAGGCTTGACGTATCATGTTTCCCGAAGTCAGAATGATTGAGGACAAAATTGAGCATGGTAGGAATGAGAAGACAGACCGTGATCTTCTCCTTCTCGATCCGTTCTAACACTCCTTGGGGATCGAACTGTTTCATAATGACCTGGGAGCAACCGAGATACATATAAGCTGTCGAATAGAACAGGGCGCCTGCGTGGTATAAAGGAGAAATAATAAGATTCTTGTCGTCTCGAGAACTGTCATCGGCAATGATCACAACGAGGGCATTCATGATATAATTTCGATGCGTTGACATGGCTCCCTTTGGAAGGCCAGTGGTTCCGCTGGTATACATGATGCTGAAAACGTCATCCTCAGAAAGATCAACGGTGGGTTCTTTTATTGACTGACCTGAGATGATGCTTTCATACTGTTCCATCCACTCCGGAGGAGATCCGACTCCAATGAATTTTGTCACGGAAGTTAACTGCCCCCTGAGCGATTCAGCGAGCTTGAAATAATCCTCTCCAATGATAAAGGCTTCGGGTTCCGCGTTGTTGATCAGGTTGGTCATCTCCCCTGGCGACAACCGGTAGTTGATGGGGACCGCGATGATCCCGGCCTTTGCCAGACCGAAATAAATCTCGATATACGTATCCGAATTCTGATCCAGGATGGCGACCCGATCACCCTTTCTTAAGCCTGATGCCAGGAACATATTGGCCAACTGATTGGACCGCTCATCGACCTGCTTCCAGGTCCAGTGCCTTTCTCTATAAGAAATCCCGATCTGATCCGGATTGCGCCTTGCGTTTCTTGAAACAATCTCCCCAAAAAGCATTTCTCTCCCCCTTCAGTGGGTCACTGTTTCCTGGATGGCTTGAACAATCTCGGAAGACATCGTTCCAGGAATGAAGACCCTCTTCACGCCCATCTTTTCCAATTTCTTTACATCATCCGGAGGAATGACCCCGCCTACAAAGACTGGAATCGATTCCTTCTCCTTTTTCATTAATTCCAGAAGACTTCTGGTCTTCGGCAGATGCTGACCTGAGAGGAAACTGAGGCCGATCAGATCCACCCCCTCCTGAATGGCTGACCGGAGAATCTTCTCCGCCGAATTGTGAAGACCCAGGTAGATGACTTCAAAACCCCCATCCCTCAGTATCTGTGAAATGGCTGTAATTCCTGTGTCATGACAATCGAGACCCATCTTTGCTGTAAGTATCCGAACCTTCTTGGCCATCTTGCTGCCTCCTAATACTCATAGTTGAATCCAATCGCCTCTCTCATGGCATCATGAATCTCGCCCATCGTGGCTCCAGCCTTCACTGCCCTAACCAGGACAGGAATCATATTCTGAGAAGTCAGGAAAACCTTCTTCACTTCCTTTAGGCTATCCTTCACTGCAAGGGCGTCTCTTCTTTTTCTGAAGTCTTTAAGATAGCTTCTTCTTTTCTTTTCCCACTCGCCTGTCCGAATCCGGTGAATTTTGATCTTTGCCTCTTGGTCACTCTTATATTCATTTACTCCGACCAGGATCTTTTCTTTCTTCTCAATCTCCTTCTGCCGGTTCACTCGAGCCTCGAGAATCTGACTCTCCAGCCATCCTGAGCGTACTGCTTCGACAATGCCTCCCATCTCCTCAATCTTGGCGATCAGTCTCGATATCTCTTCCTCATATCGGTCTGTAAGGCTTTCGAGATAGTAGGATCCAGCGAGAGGATCGACGACCTGGGTGATTCCTGTCTCATGGGCGATGATCTGTTGAATTCGAAGGGAAAGGGTTGCCGACTCCTCCGTGGGCAGGCTCAACCCCTCATCATAGGAGGAAGGCTGCAAGGATTGGATTCCGGAAAGGACTGCTGTCATCGATTCAATTGTTGCTCGAATCAGGTTGTTCAGGGGTTGCTGCGTCGTCAGGGATGAGCCGGCTGTTTGGACCGATGTCCTGAACCAGCAGGAACGGGGATTTTCAGCGCCAAAGCGCTCTTTTATGATCCTGGCCCAGAGTCTCCTCATGGCCCGAAACTTAGCAACCTCTTCAAAGAAGTCGATATGGGAAGACTGGAAGAAAGTGAGCCGCGGCGCGAAGTCATCAATTTTCAGTCCTCTCTTTATCAAATCGTTTGCAATATTGAGGGCCCCGGCAATGGCAAAGGCCCCTTCTTGCACAGCATTCACCCCGGTTTCCCGGATGTTATACCCGTTGGCTGGCATCCAGTTGAGACGGGGTAGGTAGCGTGTGCAGTATTCAGCCACATCCACGCAGAGGCGCATGATCTGGTCCAGGGGAAAGAATTGGATATGCGTTTGAAGAGGGCCACCGCTCATTTGAAACAGGGGATCGTCCTGCTGGGTCCCGATGATCTGGTCCTGGGGGACTCCTTTCTTCTCTGCCACAGCCACATACATGGCGAGAATGACGGCTGAGACCGGAGGTCGTATCGAGAGCGATGCACGGACTTCAGCAGGGGAGAGGCCATTGAATATGGTCTCCATATCCTCCAGCGTAGAGACCGGAACTCCAGTCACTCCAACCTCTCCCTCTGCAAGGGGGTGATCAGAATCGAATCCATAAGAGGTGGGGAGATCGATGGTCATGGTAAACCCTGTTTGACCCTGCTTGTAAAGATATAGAATACGCTGGTTCGTATCTTCTGGGGTGCCGTAACCGATCTGGGACCTCAGGGTCCAGACCCTGCCCCGGTACATATCGGGGTAGATCCCCCGGGTAAAAGGATATTGACCAGGATCGGCCAAGTCTCTCTTATAGTCAATGGTGTGTATGTCTTCTGGGCGATAACAGAGTTTAATTGGGATGCCTGAAGGTGTCTCCATTTTATCCATGTATTTCTCCTCTTCACAAAAGTCCTGCTTCAGCAGATGCTAAGGTCTCGAAATCTTAACAATGGTACTTTCCAGATTCTTGGGATCTAACGGCTTATTGAGACAATGAGAAGGGTCTACTCCCTGGATCGTCGCCCGTAAAACGGTAGCCTCTCTTGTGGCTATAATAATCGGAATCGAAGGGTCCACTTGTCTGATGATGGAAACAGCGGATTGTATACCCATTCCGAGCAGTTCTGTATCAAGGATGACGCACGAGTATTTTATTCTAAGAATCTTCTGGGCACATTCCATTGCCCGTGACGTAAGCTCGACATCAAAACCCATTGATTCGATTGTTTTTCTAAGGGTTTCTCTCTCATTGGCGTCGTCGATACAGATCAGAATCTTTTCATCTTTTTGGGTTGGCATGGATATTCGGTGAGTCGGTCGTTCTGTTGATTGAGCAAAGACTGTGCCAATTTTCTTGAGAGCAGGGCTATTCCGAGGAGGATATAACCTTTGGTAATTTCTAATCTTTTTTAAGTGAAAGAATCTATCTCTCTTCCAATCCTTTTTATGACCGTGCCATGTTGTCATATAGGATTTTCAAGGGATTTTGTAGCACGACGATTTTTATGGTCAAAATTGATTTGCCGCGATTGAAAGAAGACTGTGTCAGGTTGGCATGATGGGAGCTTTGGAAAAATGCTTTGCGCTGTCTCGATTAGCGCAGGTTATACTTTTCAATTTTTCTATATAAGTTCCTCAAACTGATTCCAAGAATCTTCGCTGCCTTCGTTTTGTTTCCCCTCTCTTTTTCCAATGCCTGTGCGATATGTTCTTTTTCAAAGTCTGAGAGGCGGTTTATTTCTCTATTGGGACTCAAACTTTTTTCCTGGAAAGGAAGGTCCTCTGGGAGGATGGTAGACCCAGAGGAAAGGATGAGGGCCTGTTCGATAACATTGGACAGTTCTCGAACATTCCCAGGCCAGTCAAACGCCATGAGGACTTCAAGGGCCTCCGGGCTAATCGCTTTAGTGCTCCCTCGTTTGGCTTTACCCTGTTTCAAAAAATGATTCACAAGTAGCGGGATCTCTTCCTTCCTTTCTCTTAAGGGGGGAAGATGGACCTTAACCACATTCAACCGGTAGTAGAGGTCCTCCCGGAATTTGCCCTCCTTCACCTCATCTTCCAGCATTCTTTTGGTGGCAGCGATCACTCGGACATCGACCTTCAACTGTTTTGTTCCGCCCACCCTTCGGAAGGATCCTGTCTCCAGAATTCTGAGAAATTTAGCTTGCGTCGTGAGGTTCATCTCTGCTATCTCATCAACAAAGGCGGTTCCTCGGTCCGCCAGTTCTACAAGGCCAATCTTTTGTGCTGTAGCTCCGGTGAAAGCCCCTTTCTCATGACCAAAGAGCTCATTCTCCAAAAGATTTTCTTGGAGGGTGGAGCAATCGATGACGATAAAAGGTTGGTCCTTTCGATGGCTCTTCCGGTGGATTGAATTGGCCACCAGTTCTTTTCCGGTCCCGCTCTCCCCCTCAATTAAAACCGAGGAGTCTGTGGGAGCAACCTTTTCAATCAATTGCTGAATGGCAATCATCTTTGGGCTATTTCCAATCATAATGCCATACGGGTCATGGGCTTTTACCTCGTCCCGCAGAATGTAGTTCTCTTTCTGAAGGGCGCTCTTTTCATAGGCTTTTTGAACGATGATTTCCAGTTCATTCAGATTATAAGGCTTAGTAAGATAGTCATAGGCCCCTAATTTCATCGCCTCGATGGCCGTGTCTACCTCGGCATAACCCGTCAGAATAATCACTTCGACAAAAGGCTGCTGGACTTTCAGTGCCCTGAGGAGTTCAATCCCGTTCATTCCTGGCATCTTAATATCCACTAAGGCAACATGGAACCTCTTGTCTTGTGTTAAAACTAATGCTTCGTTACCATTGGAGGCGCAGCACACAGAATAACCCTTCCGGGTGAACCGTTCTCCAAGCCTTGTTCTCAGAGGTTCTTCATCATCCACAATGAGGAGAGAAATGGTTTTTTTCATCATTTTGTTGGGAGGTGAATGGTGAAGGTCGTCCCTTTCCCGGGGTCGCTTCTCACATCGATTTTGCCATTTAATTTTTCTATGATTCCATAGCAGATGGAAAGTCCCAGGCCAGTTCCTTTACCAGGAGGTTTCGTTGTGAAGAAAGGTGTAAAGATCTTATCCAGGTTTCCACGTGGGATCCCCCTTCCATTATCCGAGAAACTAATGGCCACCCTTCCGTCTTCTGCCCAGGTCTTCACAACAATCTTTCCATGTTTCTCAAGGGCCTCCATCGCATTATTGAGGATGTTGAGGAAGACCTGTTGAACTTGAATGGGATCCGTGTAAACGGGTTGAAGGTCGGAGGCCAGCGATTTGAAAATTGACTTGTCGTGGACCTTTGCTTCGAACTCAACCAGGGCAATCACCCTTTCCACGAGGTCATTCAAATTTGCCTTTT
>DATIGG010000185.1:0-7071 GCA_035454825.1 Thermodesulfobacteriota bacterium
GAGGCGGCCAAGCGCTGCCTCCAGTGTGCCGGTTGTTCCGAATGCATGGAGTGTGTGAAGGCCTGCGAGGCAAAGGCCATTAACCATTTCATGAAAGATGAAAGGATCGAGATTGAAGTCGGGTCTATCATCCTCTCCCCAGGATTCGATGAGTTTTCCCCTGCCCTCAAAACAGAATACGGTTATGGCAGGTTTCCCAATGTCGTCTCAAGCATCGAATTTGAAAGGTTCCTTTCAGCCTCAGGGCCTTTTAAGGGACAGATTCTGAGGCCTTCGGATGACACTCACCCCAAAAAGGTTGCCTGGATCCAGTGTGTAGGATCGAGGGATCCCCATATCGGGAAAGGATACTGCTCCTCTGTTTGCTGTATGTACGCGACCAAAGAGGCGGTCATTGCCAAAGAACATGCCCCTGAAATGGAGGCCACCGTCTTCTTCATGGACATGAGGGCCTATGGAAAAGACTTCGATAAGTATATCGAAAGGGCAAAGAAGGAATATAAGGTTCGTTACATCCGTTCCCGCGTCTCCCATCTCAAAGAGGACCCGGATAGCCACAACCTCTACATCCATTACGAGACCGAAGAAGGGGAGATGGTTTCCGAAGAATTTGACATGGTCGTCCTTTCAGTCGGTCTCGAACCTGCCAGGGATCATCTTGAAATAGCGAAAACCTTCGGAATCGATCTCAACCGTTATGGATTTGCCCAGACCTCGACATTTGCTCCCCTGCAGACCTCAAGACCCGGAGTCTTTGTAGGCGGAGCCTTCTCCGGACCCAAGGATGTCCCTGAAACCGTGGCCCAGGCCTCTGCAGCGGCTGCAGAAGCCTCCTCCCTCCTCGCCCCTTCCCGGGGGACCCTGGTGACTGAGAAAGAATATGTCCCGGAGAAGAATGTAAATTACGAGGGACCGCGGATTGGAGCCTTCATCTGTCACTGTGGAATCAACATTGCCGGTGTTGTGGATGTCCCGGCTGTTGTGGAATATGCGAAAACGCTTCCTCATGTTGTTTACGCCGACGGAAACCTCTATACGTGCTCACAGGATACCCAGGAAGTCATCAAGAAGGCGATCGAAGAACATCGATTGAACCGGATCTTTGTAGCTTCATGCACTCCGAGAACGCACGAGCCTCTCTTTCAGGACACGATCCGGCAGGCCGGCCTCAACCGTTACCTCTTCGAGATGGCCAATATCCGGGATCAATGTTCCTGGGTTCATATGCATCAGCCCGGCGAGGCCACGGAAAAGGCAAAGGACCTGGTGAGGATGGCCATTGCAAAGGCAGCCCTTCTCGAACCCCTTCCTGCCCAGATGGTCGAGATGAATCAAAAGGCCCTGGTCATCGGTGGAGGATTGGCAGGAATGACGGCGGCCCTGAAGATTGCCCAGGCAGGCTTCGAAGTCTCTCTCGTTGAAAGAGAACAAGAACTGGGCGGGAAGGCAAGGAAGATCCACTACACCCTCGACGGGATGGATGTCCAATCCCACCTCGAAAGACTCAAAGGAGAGGTTGAGAAGAATCCGCGGATCCATATTCTCAAAGGAACAAAGATCGAAAAAGTCGATGGGTTTGTGGGAAATTTCAAGACAGACATTAAAACCGATGGGGAGCTAAAAACCATCGACCACGGCGTGGTCATTGTTGCAACGGGTGGGGAAGAATACCGGCCCTCGGAATTCCTCTATGGTCAAGACAACCGCATCATTACTCAGATGGACCTGGAAAGGGAGATGGTCCTCCATCCGGAGTCTGTTCGATCTCTTAAGAATGTGGTGATGATCCAGTGCGTCGGGTCGCGAAATGAGGACAGACCTTACTGCAGCCGGATCTGCTGCTCTGAAGCGATTAAAAATGCCTTGAGGCTCAAGCAAATCAGTCCGGAGACCAATGTCTATCTCCTCTACCGGGACATTCGGACTTATGGCTTCAAAGAAGACTTCTATGAAAAGGCCAGAGATGCGGGGGTTCTTTTTCTCCGTTACGATCAGGAAAAGGAACCTCGCGTTGAAAAGGGAGAAGAAGGCATCGAAGTCTTTGCCAATGAACCCATTCTCCATGATGAACTCCTTGTCCGCGCTGATCGTGTGGTCTTGAGTCCAGGGATCGTTGCTCCCCTCGAGAATGAGGGCCTTTCCAAGATGCTCAAGGTTCCCTTAAATGCCGACGGCTTCTTCCTCGAAGCCCATATGAAACTGAGGCCGGTCGATTTCGCAACGGAAGGAATCTTCCTGGCAGGCCTGGCCCATGGTCCGAAATCGATCGATGAGACCCTTTCCCAGGCCAACGCGGCTGTCTCCCGTGCCTTGACCCTTTTGACGAAAACGCATCTCGAAACGATTGGAACCATCTCAGAAATTGACGAGAAAAAGTGTGTGGGGTGCGGCCTCTGCGGGGACCTCTGCCCCTACAAAGCAATTGAGATCGTATGGAAGAGAACGGTGGTGGGTGAAAAACTGGTAGCCCAGGTGAACAAGGCCCTATGTAAGGGCTGCGGCGTCTGTACGGCCTCTTGCCGGTCAGGCTCGGTGGACCTGAAAGGGTTTACAACAGAAGAGATCGTGGCCCAGATCACTGAATTGTGTGCAAGTTAGGTGAAGAAATGCAAATTCGAAGCACGAAATTCGAATCTCGAAACAAATTCAAACGTCCTAAATAGGAAATTCGAAACGATTCCGTTTTGAACATTTGAAGATTTGAATTTTGGATTTGTCCTTCGACAAGCTCAGGATGGTAAGCAGAGTCGAACCATTTCGGATTTTGGATTTTGGATTTTTTAAGGATGTGCAATGAACAACTGGCAGCCCAAGATTTTAGCCTTTCTCTGCAACTGGTGCTCCTATGCAGGAGCAGACCTTGCAGGAACATCGAGGATCCAGTATCCGCCAAACATCCGGGTGATCCGGGTTCCCTGCTCCGGGAGGATTAATCCCCTCTTTATCCTCAAAGCCCTGAGAAGCGGAATTGATGGCGTCCTGGTCTCCGGTTGCCATCCAGGCGACTGTCACTATCTCAGCGGAAACTACGTGGGGAGAAGAAAGTCGGCGACCCTGAAGCGATTCCTCGAATACCTCGGGATTGAAGAGGGTCGGGTTCAGTTCTCCTGGGTCTCTGCTGCTGAAGGAATCAAGTTCTCTCAGGTGATTGATGAGGTCACTCAGGACATAAAAAAATTGGGACCTCAAAAGCAGTTTGTTGAATAAGTAGAGAGTTCGGAGTTCAGAGTTCGGAGTATACATGACCACATAAATCTTGTACAATTTGTCATCCCGGGCTTGACCCAAAAGGCTGAAGTATTACGAATTAAAATTATTGGTTGCGATTCTATTATTTTCTCCGAACTCCGAACTAAATACTCCGAACTATGAGTAGGCACATGATCCAAAAGCGAATCAGGGAAGAAGCCAAGAAACTCCTCGAAAACAAAGAAGTGGATGTCATCGTCGGTTTTGGCGAAGGCACTCTCCCTCTCAGGGCCACACCCGTTTTTATCCGGAGTCCTGAGGAGGCCGACCGCCTCATCTGGAACTCTTTCTGCGAAAACAATCTTACCACTTATCTCCATAAACTGGAGCGATTTAAGGTAGGCCTTGTCGCGAAAGGGTGCGATACCCGCTCTGTGGTTGCTCTTTCTCATGAGAAACGGTTTCGAAATAATCCTGTTTATCTGATAGGGGTACCCTGTCAGGGGATGGTGGATCGAAGGAGGGTAAAAAAGGCCGTAAAAGGAGAGATCCTCAAGGCGACAGAGGAGGGAGACCGGATCATTGTCTCGGGAGACGGCTTTCAGGTCACTCTAAAAAAGGATGAGTTTCTCTATCCTTCCTGCCAGGTCTGTGCGCATCGAAATCCTGTTCAAGCCAATGTTATGGTCGCTGATCCTGTTGAAGAAAAAGCGCTCTTGGAGAATCACCCGGATTTAGAAGCCTTCGAAAAGGGGACTCCCGGGGAACGCTGGAAGTTCTTTGAGAAGGAGGCAAGCCGCTGCATCCGGTGTTATGCCTGCAGGGAAACCTGCCCCATGTGTTATTGCAAGGAGTGCTTCGTTGACAACTCCCGCCCCAAATGGGTCGAGAAGGGTCTCCACTCCAAGGACCTTCAATTCTATCATATTGTCAGGGCTTATCATCAGGCCGGAAGGTGTTCTGCCTGCGGAGCCTGCGAGAGGGCCTGTTCCATGGAGATCAAGCTGAACTACATGACCCAGAGGCTGAACCAGGATGTGAAGGATCTCTATGGATTTGAGACCGGAGTGGATAAGGATGCCCCCCCGCCCCTTTCGACTTTCGAAACAGAGGACAAACAGGAATTCATCAAATGAAGTTGAAACTCGATAAAAAAGATTTTGGACCTTTTCTTCAAAGTTTGATGGACCATTATGACCTCTATGCCCCTGTTCAGTTGACGGAGGGAGTGTCGGCCTATAAGAAGGTCCTTCGTCCTGAGGAGGTCAATTTCAATATCCTGAATCCACAGAAGCCTTTGAAGGAGGTTTTTTTTCCTCAATCCGAGGTGATGTTCTGTTACCAGAAGGTCGGGAAGAAGAGTCAGGTGACCTCTGGGGAAGAAGTCAAAAGAGAAAGGGTCATTCTTGGAGCACGGCCCTGCGATATCGAAGCCCTCTCTCTGATTGAAGAGGTCTACTGTGGAAAAGAGTATACGGATGTTTACTTCAAAAACAAGAGAGCGGCGACCACGATCATTGGCATGGCCTGTGACACTCCCCTCTCTACCTGTTTCTGTGCTTCGACTGGAGGAGGCCCGTTTATTCGCAAAGGTTCTGATGCCTTCTTTATCGATCTCGGAGATGCCTATCTCGTTGAGTTGCTCACGGAGAATGGCGAAGGCCTCCAGCAGAATCAATATTTCAAGAAGGCCCCTGCCAAAGATATTGCGCTTGCCAAGGAGGCTGAAAAGAAGGCTCTCAGCCAGTTGGAATCCTCGTCTGCTCACCCCCTTCCGTTCGAAGGGATTGAGAAGAAACTCGATACCCTTGTAGAATCCCCCTTCTGGGATAGGCTCCATGAGAAATGCATCGGGTGCAGCACCTGCACGTTTCTCTGTCCTACCTGCCACTGTTTCGATATTGTGGACGAAGCTTCCGGGAATCAGGGACAGCGGGTCAGGAACTGGGATTCCTGTCTCTCTCCTCTTTACTCCCTGGAGACATCCGGACATAACCCCCGGTCAACCGGCAGGGAACGAACCCGGCAACGGATCATGCATAAATTAAATTATTTCCCGAAGCTCTTTGGAAAGATTGCCTGTGTGGGGTGCGGGCGATGTATCCTCTATTGCCCTGTTAATTTCGACATCCGCCAGACAATCGAAGAGATCCAGAAAGAACCCATTGCAAAATGAAAATTGCAAATTGAAAAATTATCATTTGAAAGAAGCATTTTACATTGCTAATTTTGCACTGTTAATTTTCCATTGATCATTATGAAAAATCCTTATCTTCCCATTCCAATGGTTGTTAAAGCTGCAAGGGTCGAGACAATGGACCGGATGCTCCGGAGCCTCGAATTGAGTTTTGTCAATGAAGCGGATGAAAAAGCCTTCCACTATACGCCAGGGCAATTCTGCGAACTCTCCGTCCTTGGAAAAGGAGAGGCCCCCTTTGGGATTGCCTCTTCTCCAACCGAAAAGGGATCTTTAAGATTCACGATCAATAAGGCAGGCGTTGTGACTACGGCCCTCCATCAGCTTGAAGCGGGTGAGGAGATTGGGATTCGAGGTCCGTTGGGCAATTCCTATCCCCTCCATCTCTTTGAAGGAAAGAATATCCTGGTGATCGGCGGCGGATTCGCCTTCACGACCCTCCGGTCCCTCATCGTCTTCCTTTCCCATCCAGACCAGCGTTCCAGATTCAGGGAGATCACGGTCATCTACGGAGCGAGAATGCCTGGACTTCTCCTCTACAAAGAAGAGCTCGCCGAGTGGCAGAAAAGAAGCGATATCAAACTCGTCGTAACCGTAGACCAGGGAGATAAGGATTGGAAGGGAAGAGTAGGGCTTGTCCCGAATGTTCTGGAGGAGGTCGCTCCTTCCTCAGAAAACACCTATGCCGTGATCTGCGGCCCTCCGATCATGATCAAGTTCACGTTCCCCAAGCTGATGACCCTTCGGTTCCCCAACGAACGGATCTACACTTCGCTTGAAAAGAGGATGAAATGCGGGATCGGGAAGTGTGGCCGGTGCAACATCGGACACCTCTATATCTGTAAAGACGGCCCTGTCTTCAGTTATGCCCAGTTAGAAGCATTGCCCAAAGATTACTAATATCCTATCATTAAAGGGTGACAGGATAATATCCACCAATCACCAAATAATGACCAAATTCTAATCACCTGATGACTTTGTCTCGGGATCCGGTATCTGAATTGATGGAATTTGGCGTTGGCACGTTGCTGAAAAAGTAATCTTTTCCGGGCAGCTCAAAAATGCCCCGATGCAAGGCTCCCGAAATCCTGAGGAGTGAGGCGTACTTGAGCGTACGCTGTAACGTCGAAGGATGAGGGCAACGCCGCAGATGGACGTTTTTCAGCAGCCTGTTAGTCATTCCAACAGGAGGAGTCAGTATGGATTACATCAAAGCATTAGTCGACATCGTAGGCGAGAAGAATGTGAAGACCGATCAGATCGAACGGCTCTGCCATTCCCGGGACATGTCTGTCCATGAAGGGATCCCGGATGCGATCGTTTTTGCGAAAACAACGGAAGAGGTCTCAAAAATTCTCAAGCTGGCCAATGACAATGGTCTCAAGGTCATTCCACGGGGTTCTGGAACGAGTACAACTGGAGCGGTCCTCGCCTGTTTTGGTGGTATCATCCTCGATGTAAGCCGGATGAACAAAATCAAAGAGATTCAAAAAAAGGATGGTTATGCTGTGGTTGAACCCGGTGTCATCTGCGCAACCCTTAACGCCGCCCTTGCTCCCACCCACTTCTTCCCGCCTGACCCTGGCAGCGCAACCATTGCCTCTATCGGCGGGATGGTCTCAACAAATGCCAGTGGAAACCGTGCCATCAAATACGGCGCAACCAAAGATTACATATGGGGGCTC
>DATIGG010000186.1:0-10630 GCA_035454825.1 Thermodesulfobacteriota bacterium
AGTGACATAGTCGGTATCAAAGGGAATTTCAATACCCCAGGCAAGCCTTTTCTTCGGTCTGGAAATACAGAGGTCCTCCAAAGGGGTCCGGAGAAAGCCGAGAATCTCATTCCTCCGTGATTGCGGAAGGATGAACCGGTCATTCTTTTCGATATGATCGATCAACCAGGTTTGATATTTGCCCATCTTGAAGAAGTAGTTTTTCTCTGAGATCTCGACAACGGAACGGAGGCAGTCTGGACATTTCCCATCCAAGAGATCTTTTTCTGTCCAGAACCGTTCGCAGGGAATACAATACCACCCCTGATAATTGTCCTGGTAAATCTCCCCTTGATCGTAAAGGGCCTGCAGAATCTTTTGAACCACCTTCTTATGCCGGTCCTCGGTGGTCCGGATGAAGTCATCGTTCGAAATGTTCAGTCTCTTCCAGAGGGACTGGAAGCGCTTGACCATCTCATCGCAATGAGTTTTCGGATCGACTCCCCGTTCCTGAGCTGCCTTTTCCACCTTCTGACCGTGTTCATCCGTCCCCGTGAGAAAGAATACCTGATCGCCCTCCAGGCGCTTGAATCGTGCAAGGATATCGGCTGCGATCGTCGTATAAGCGTGGCCGATATGGGGGACATCGTTCACATAATAAATCGGGGTCGTCACGTAAAAGAATTTATGCGATTTCGGAGACATGAACGGTCACTTCTCCCCCTTCCTCCAGTTCTACAGTAACCGTCTGGTTGAGCACGTTCTGGCGGATGATCTTCCCTTTCCCGGATTTGGTGACGATGTGCTTCCCTACCTTGGGAAGGTCCCTCTTTAATTCCTGATAGGTTTGGTACTCAAAGGCCAGGCAGCACATCAATCGGCCACAGATTCCAGAGATCTTTGTCGGGTTGAGGGCCAGGTTCTGCTCCTTGGCCATTTTCACGGAGACGAGGTCGAATCGGTTCAAATAAGAGGCGCAGCAGAGCTCCCTTCCACAACACCCCAGGCCACAGACCATCTTGGCCTCGTCCCTCACGCCAATCTGCCGCATTTCGATCCGCATCTTAAATTCAGCCGCGAGATCCCTGACCAGTTCCCGAAAATCGACCCTCTTTTCAGCCGTAAAGTAGAAGAGCATTTTGGATCGGTCCAGGAACACCTCGGTTTTTACGAGCTTCATGTTCAGCCCTTTTTCCTTCACCTTTTGGAGGCAGAACTGGAAGGCGTCTTTCTCAAGTTGTTTGTTCTTCTCAAGCTTCTCAAGATCTTCCGGAGCAGCCTTACGAATCACTTTCCTCGGAGTTTTCAGAAGAAGGCGCCTCTCCTTTTCATGAGGAGGAGACAGTACCTTTCCTAAGGCCATTCCCTTTTCCGTATCGACGATCACAGACTCTCCAGCCTCAAGGGTGAGGTCTTCTGCACTGAACTCCTCTGCCTTTCCACTGATAAGCTTGATGGGAACGATTCGAATCATTCTCTCTATCCTTCAGCCCAGGAGAGCATCATGGCCTCCAGGGCTAATGTCGTATTCACTATTCGGGGTTTGGGATTGAGGGTAAGTCTGGTTTGGTGGATGCTTTCCAGTTGGGTTAAAAGGGATGAGAGGCTCCTTTGTGAAGAAAGCGCCTCCATCTCATGGACGAGATCGGAATGGATGACTTTCGCTTGATCCCCCAAGATCTTAAAGATCACCAGATCCCGGAGCAGAGTCTTGGCCACCTCGAGGATCAGGATAAGATCCTCCCAGTTAGAGGGTAATGATTCGATCCACCTCTCAATCTCTCCAAAAGAAGACGGTCTTGCTCCCAACCATGCCTTAAGAATCTCTTCTCTTGGGATCTGGCGGATCTCTTCTCGGAGCGTCAAGGCTTTTCCAGGGCTGCCCTCCGAGAGGGCTGCGAGTAAATGGGCCTCTTCTACACTTAGTCCATTCTTCTCTGTCAACCATTGGGTGAGGGATAGGAAAGGCAGGGGATTGAAGCGGATCTGTTGGCACCTTGAAAGGATCGTGGGCAAGATCGCCTTGGCGCTGTTGGCCAGAAGAATGATCACTGTATGATGAGGCGGTTCCTCCAGTGTTTTAAGAAGTGTATTCGACATTTCCGGCGCCATGCGGTCTGCTGTGGTCAGGATGCAGACCCGGTGTTTGCCTTCAAAAGGACGGAAAGCAAGCTCTCTCTGCAACTGCATTATTGCCGGTTTCAGAATCAATTGGCTCGGTCCTTCGGGTTCTAAGAACAACACATCCGGGTGAAGCCCGGCATCGATCTTTTTGCAGGAGAGACATTGGTCACAGGCATCCGCTTCATCGCCCTTTCTTTCAAGGCAGTTCAAGACTTTGGCAAACTGAAGAGCCACATATCTTCTTCCTGTCCCCTCATTTCCGAGAAAGAGGTAGCTATGATAGACCCTATCATTGATGATGGCCCTCTGAAGCAAATCAATCTGCCTGTTATGACCAATCACATTCTTAAAAGACATAATTCTCTTAAGAAGGATTCAAGGATTCGAGGGTTCCAGGGTTCAAGTGAAAAATTTATAATTTAGTTATATCCTGGCAAACTTAAAGATCTCACTCGATCCCTTGAATTCTGAACCCCTATCTTTTTGGTTCCAGGACCCCTTGAACCCTGGACCCCTTGGACCCTAATAATTTATCGATGATTATACAAATTGTTTGGAAGACCTTTTCCTCACCTTGCCGCGTGTCAATGACCTTAAATCGCCGCAGTTCCTTTTTTGCAATGGAGAGGTACCCTCTCCTTACCTGATGATGGAATTGGACCTTTTCCAACTCAAAACGTCCTTCATCTTCCTGTCGAAGCGTTCGATTCCTTTGGCGCGCCCTCTTGAGTCCGACACCCGAAGGGCAATCCAGAAGGAATGTGACATCAGGCGTAATGTGTTGAGAAGAGATCCGATTGAGCCTCTCAATCAATTTCAAGCCTACCTTCCGACCGTAGCCCTGATAAGCGATGCTGGCGTCATTGAAGCGATCGCTAATCACGACCCTTCCTTTTTTCAGGAGAGGAACGATCACCTCTTCAACATGTTGGGATCTTGCTGCCTCGTAGAGGAAGAGCTCTGTTAGGGGGGTCATCTCACGGTAGTCTGGATTCAGAAGGATCTTTCTGATCTTTTCACTGATGGGACACCCTCCGGGTTCTCGTGTGATCACGCAGGGGATTCCCTTTTGGGTCAGATATCTTTTTAGCCTTTGAATCTGAGTGGTCTTCCCGCTTCCTTCGACCCCCTCGAAAGTGATAAAGAGAGACAATCGTCATTCCTCTCATGAAAATTGAATAACTATTTGAAATCTAAATATAAGTGAGGGATTCTTGGTGTGTCAAGAAAAGAAGCAGCCATCTTCAGATAGTATAACGCCATCCGAATTTGTCCGGCTTTTCGCCGTACTGGATCCCTGTAATCTCGTCGTAGAGTTTTTGAGCAAGAGGCCCGATTTTATTGCTATTCACAATGATTTTCTTTCTCTCATGATGAATCTCGCCCACAGGGGAGATGACCGCTGCTGTCCCACTCCCAAAGACCTCCTTCAAGGATCCCTTCCTGGAGGCACTGAAGGCTTCATCGATTGAGAGCCTTCGTTCAGAGATTTTAATCCCCCAATCTTTTGCCAGGTGAATCACAGAATCCCGGGTCACCCCCGGAAGGATCGTTCCTTCGAGGGGAGGGGTGACCAGTTCGTCTCCAATCAAGAAAAAGAGATTCATGGTTCCCACTTCCTCCACATATTTTCTCTCGACTCCATCGAGCCAAAGGACCTGAGTAAATCCCTTCTCTTTCGCCTCCTCAGCAGGAAGAAGCGTAGCAGCATAATTGGCAGGGGTTTTAGCCGCCCCAAGCCCGCCCTTTGAAGCACGGACATATTCCCCGGGAGTGATTAATCTGACAGGATTGATTCCTTCTTTATAGTAGGCTCCGACCGGACCGGTGATGATGAGAAAACGGTAGGTGTCAGATACCTTGACACCCAGAAAATCATCCGTCGCAAAGATGAAAGGACGGATGTAGAGAGAGTAACCTCGCTTCCTGGGAACCCATTCCTTGTCAAGGGTGACCAGCTCCTTTAATCCTTCCATGAAGACCTCGAGACTGACCTCAGGAATACAAAGCCTTTTGCTGGACTGATTCATCCGTTCGTGATATTTTTGAGGACGAAAAAGATAGATGGATCTATTTTTTGCGCAGAAAGCCTTAAGACCTTCAAAAATGATCTGAGCGTAATGTAAAGAACAGATTGCAGGATTGATCTTAATCGGACCGTAGGGAATGATCTCGGCGGCGTCCCATTTGCCCTTCTTATATTCCATGCTCAGCATATGGTCTGAGAAAATCTCTCCAAAACCCAGATTTTCAAAATCGACTTCCTTTAATCGGCTCTTCTTGGTTTTTATGATTTTCATACGGCACCTCCGTTTGCTTTTCGAGTGTGAAGGCAAAAGATATAGAAGCTGGATTTGGAATGAGCCTTATTATAATGCTAAAATTGTTGAAAATAAAGGGAGTATCTATTTTTTCAATGCTTCTGTAAGATATCCTTCGAGTTTCAGACGTTCCACATCTTCAGGCCGATCCACATCCCAGCGTTCCGGTAGCTCATGCCATTTCCATCGCAGTTCCCTGAGGCGTCCCCGGGTCTGTTCAAGGACAGATCCCGTCCCCCAGGGGATTCCAGTAAACAAGTCGGGAATAGATCGGCGAAGACCTATCAAGATGTAACCCCCATCTTCAGCAGGACCGATGACGGCATCGATTCCTTGCCTCAAAACATCGGCTGCTTCTCTAAGATCATCAACCCTTAGCGATGGGCAGTCTGTCCCAATGAGCAGGGCTCGGGTCGTCCTCTTCAAGGTTTCATGGAAGGCATGGGCCATGCGACTGCCAAGGTCCCCCCCTGTTTGGTTAAACAGGTTAATTTGCAGTCTTTGAGCACATCCTGAAAAGAAGGGGTGTTCTATAGAGGGGGTGCACCAGAGGTCTACTTGGCCTATGTGTGCATCGATGGCCATTGAAAGGCTATGAAGAATTAATTGTTCATAAAGAATCCCTGTGCCGGAAGCTCCAAGGAATGGGATTAAACGAGTCTTTACCTTGCCTGGTATAGGAGCTTTTGCAAAGACGATGATGCGGCAATCGGTGGCGCTCATGATGCCTTCAGTCTTCTGTAGAGGCGGGCCAGATACCGGGGGTTGGCCCCCATGAAGTAGGCCAGACGGAGATACCACATTAAGAAAACGGTCCGGAGAATTCCGTTGTTTTCCCAGCGGCGACTGGAAGTCAAAACCTTCTGCCAGAGACACAGGGGATGGCCGCACTTTTTCAGGGCCCGACTCAGAGCAATATCCTCCATGAGGTCAATTTCAGGAAACCCTCCGATAGATTGGAAGGCTTGACGTCTTACAAAGATCCCCTGATCTCCTGTGGCAATGCCAGAGAGGCGGGAGCGCCAATTCATGAGATATTCAATGAGTCGGAGTAAAGAATGCCTCCCGGAGAGATGAACATCAAAATGCCCCCAGATCCTTCTCTTCTCTTTCATCTTCGAAATGATGAGTTGATCCGCACCTTGAGGAAGGAAGGTGTCCGCATGCAAAAAGAGGAGAATCTCACCCCTGGCGATTTGAGCTCCAGCATTCATCTGGCGGGAGCGTCCCTGAGGGCTTCGAATCACCCGGTCTGCGAGAGGTTGTGACTTCGTCAGAGAAGAATCTTCGCTCCCTCCATCCACAACAATCACTTCGTGCCCTTTAGCCCGGAGAGGCTGAAGGGTTGTGAGGGTTTGGGTGATAAGGTCTGCTTCGTTGACGATCGGGATAATAATCGAGATTCTCATTGCAGAAAAAGGATTTAGAATCCATTTTAATGCCTTGTCATTTTACATTCAAGACATTCAAGGAATTTCATTGAAAAAATTAAAATTCCTTGATAGTCTTATAGTGATTTTGAGAAACCGTATTCTTGAATCCAAAATGAATGCATGAGGTGAAAGAGATGATCAAATTTATTTTTGGAATGATTGTTGGCATTCTGCTCTGCTTTGTCTTCTTCTATTTCGGCGGTGGAAAGACCGTAAAAAAGGTCGGAGAGAACTTGGTCGATACAGGGAAGAAGATGGAGGTTATGGAAGAAACGATTCGAAAGGGGAAGGAAGAGCTCTGGATTGGAGGTAAGAAAAAAACCCCAAAAGAGGAGAAAGAAATCCCTAAGAAGACTCAGTAGCTAATCGAAAAATCCTTAAATTCTTCCTTATAATCTTCCCATGTGTGCCGAACCTTGGTCACTCTGGCCTGAGAGGGACCCAGATGACACCATTGGATGATCTGATTCACTTTTTCCCGATCGCCTTCAAAGACAGCTTCCACACTTCCATCCCATCGATTTCTTACCCATCCTTTGAGCCCAAGCCTTATTGCCATCTCTTGCGTATGATGACGGAAGAAGACCCCCTGAACCCTTCCTTCGATGATCACATGGGCTCTGACGTTTTCCATATATATTCTCCCCATGCCAAGAATTTTTCTCATCAAAGGTTCAGGTTTCTACCGTCCTGTCAAAAGCCTCAGGGCTTTAGAATAAGTTCGATCGGAGGGGCCTCCTTGTTAATCTTTGTACCTACGGAGGATGAGCAATACACACAAAGGTACTCGTACTCTTCTCCCTCAGGTAAGACTAAAAGCAGCTTCTTTCTCACCGGAACAGCAGCCTTACATCTGGGGCAATAGAGAGAGGTAGCCTCAAGCTCCTCAAAACTGGAATTCATTCTCTGCATGAACTTAATTATAAGAAAAAATAAAAGAATAGACAATTGCTTTTTTTCCCTACAAGAATCGATTGTCATGAACGATGCTGAGGTGTATAGAATAGTTACTAAAAAAAAAGAATAAGCGATAAAAGGGAGTTTCCATGACTTTTTCGTCAATAAAGAGGGAAGATAAGAGGCAAAGCCTCTGGCCCAAGAGATTGGAGATGCCAGAAAGCTGTCTCAACCGGGAATTTGTTCCTTGAAGAGAAATAGGAATAAATTTTTGTTGATATTTTTTATAAAGAATGTTAGGAATAATTATAAAAATTCTTGTGTGAAAATATGAAGCTCTCGACTCAGAGTAGATATGGTGTAAGGGCTATATTTGATATTGCCTTTAATTCTGATGGGTTGGACACACAGGTCAAGGATATCTCCCGCAGACAGGGGATCTCTCCGCGCTATTTGGAGCAGATCTTTCAGAAATTAAGAAAGTCGGGAATTCTTGGAAGCAAAAGAGGTCCCGCTGGAGGATACTTCCTGAATAAGAAACCGGAGGAGATCACGGTGGGTGAAATCGTTCGAATCACAGAAGGCCAGCTTGACCCTGTTCGCTGTCTGGATATTGAGGATGCGAGCAAACCTTGCAATCGATCGGGGGAATGTGTAACCCAGGTTATCTGGAATGAGGCAGGAAGAAGGCTGAAGGAATATTTTGATTCTTTGACGATTAGGGATTTATGCAACATGGCCAAAGATATGGGAATGAAGAGAGAATTGGATCAAAAGTTGATGTATTATATCTAATTTCTTGTTGACAAATATCGTAATTCAAAAGGCACGATAATACAGTTTAAATAATGGGGATTGAACCAATTCCCAATTTTTTAGAAAATATTACTTGATTGTTTCCATAAAGTATTGAAGAAGCGATTTAATATGTTTACATGAGGAAATTTAGATTATAGTCTGTTCAATTTTTGGAAAATTAGGAGATCAGAGAGCATGGGTGATTTTAGTATGATGGAGGAAAAAGAGTGGAAGTCCATTTTCGAATACCTACTCCATTGAAGAAGTTGGTCCCTGCTTTAACCACAATTAAAGCCTTCAAAGATTGGTTCATTATAAAGGCGAAAAAGGAAGGCTCTGAAATTTCTGTTGAAGAGACTCATGGGATCATTCAGAGAAAGGAACCTGTCATTCTTCTTGATGTCCGGGAGAAGGAGGAGATTGCACTGGGGTATCTCCCGGGAGCCACCTTTATTTCTATGGATCAATTGGAGGATAAAGCCGAGACCCTTCTCCCTCGAAGAGAGATCCCCGTTGTGGTTTATTGCGCAGGTGGAATTCGCTCTCTTAAAGCCGCTAAAATTCTAAGAGAAAAAGGCTATGACCGTGTTTTCTCTATGGCTAAAGGGATCAATGGATGGAAGGCTTCTGGCTATGAGGTCGTGACCGATTCTGAATTGACCCCAGATCAGCTCACACGGTACAGCCGTCATCTTCTTCTCAAGGAGGTTGGCATTGAAGGGCAGACCCGATTGTTGAAGGCCAAAGTCCTTTTAGTAGGAGCAGGGGGCCTGGGTTGCCCAGCCGGGCTTTATCTGGCAGCAGCAGGAGTGGGAACAATCGGAATCATCGATTCTGACAGGGTAGATTTGACTAACCTTCAACGACAGGTATTACACAGTACAGACAGTGTCGGAAGACCCAAGACCGAATCGGCAAAGGAGGCCATTGGCCGAATCAATCCTGAGGTGAAGGTCAAAACCTATCAGGAGCGATTGACTGCTCAAAAGGCTCTCGAAATCTTCCCGGACTACGATATCATCATTGATGGGTCGGACAACTTTCCGACGAAGTATCTCGTTAACGACGCTTCTTTTTTTACAGGGAAACCTTTTGTCTATGGAGGGGTTTTTCAATTCGAAGGTCAGGCCAGTGTCTTCTCCCCAAGAGACGGAGGTCCATGCCTCCGCTGTCTCTTTCCCGAACCTCCGCCGCCAGGCCTCGTTCCCTCCTGAGACGAGGCGGGTGTCCTGGGAGTTGTACCCGGGCAAATCGGACTGATTCAAGCCACAGAGGCGATCAAGCTCATCCTGAAGAAAGGAAAACCTCTGATCGGCCGGTTTTTAATTTACCATTCTTTGGACATGGAATTTAATTCGTTCTCAATAAGGAAGAATCTCTTGTGCCCTCTCTGCAGTGAAGAACCTAAAATAAAAGGGTTGGTCAGCTATCATGATGGATGCAGCCTGGAGTCTGCTCAACAGGCCGCGGTTCAAATCTAAGATCATGAGGATTGTGGCCTTGATAACTATGATGGTCCCTGGATCAAGTGAAATCGAGCCCAGGAGTCGATTGAGACGGGCGAGCCCAATACGAAAAGTCCTTGAACTGATGCGGGTTGAGTTTAATGGTAAGGATTCCCAGGTCGATCTTTCAAGGAATGATTGAGCATGCAAGAAAAGAGTCTCCGCTGGAGTGCTGTGGAATTCTAAGTGGAAAGGAGAAGACCGTTCTGAAAGCCTTTGCATTGAAGAATGCAGAGGAAAGCCCTGTTCGGTATTCAATTCCCCCCCAAGAACAGTTAAGGGTTTTTGAGGAGATGGAGAAGGATTCGATGGAGATGATCGCCGTCTATCACTCGCATCCCCATTCGATCCCTTTCCCTTCGGAGATTGACGTGAGAATGGCCTTTTATCCAGAAGTCTCAACAATCATCATCTCCCTGAAAGAGGAGGAGAATCCGGTTGTAAAAGCCTTCCAGATTAGTAAAGAGGCAATCGCCCTTGATGAGATTCAGGTTATCGATTAACGGAGTGAAGGACATTTGTGGAAGCTTTTCAAATAGACGAATTCCGGGATCGAAAGGAGGGCGTATTAACTTCAGCCCTGATTAAACATCGAATACTAAAACCTTCGTACCCGTTTAAAGTTGGATGAACGGGACCTGCTCTTTTGGTAAAGGGAAATCGTTGATGAAGGTCGTTGGAATTCTTCTCATTATTGGAATACTTCTTTCGTATGTCCCTGTGATTCCAATGGATGACTGTCCGGAAGGGAATCATATGGGAAATAAAAAAATGGATTGTGGTAGTATTTTCCACTGTCCTTTGATATTGAATGGTAGCTTACAAGAACCCTTGCCTCTCCCGTTAAGTGGATGGCTAATATTGCCACCCGCTTTGCCCAAGGTCGATGAATTAACCCGCCTCATCTTTCATCCCCCCAAGAACCAGACGATCCATTCTATTCTATAAGGGATGAAGGAATTTTCTCCAATAAGAGTTTATTGGCACAAAGATTGCTTTTTAGAATAAAATTAGTTCATTCTTTAAAAGAATTTTTTGGACGATGAACTAATCTTTAGAATTAAGATTGTTTCTTAATTCTGCAAAAAAATTAGAAAAGCTCTTGGCCAGGAACCTAATTATTTAGGTTCTACTATTGCTTAAACCTTCACCCCCCTTAGAGGTTTAGCCAACAGGCCAAGAGCTTTTTTTGTATTGATTTTGGACAGATTTGGGTCTAAATTTACACACTTAAATAACTGGAGAATTTTACAGTAATTTTACGTTCACTTTACTGTTTCCTTATAATAATGATTCATAATAAGTTTAAGAGGGAGAAGACCGAAAATAGGGTGCTAAATTGATGAAAATACAGATTTTACCTTATTTACATCTCCAGCTATTCTTTTTAGCATTATTACTGGGTTATTGATGACGCTAAGAATCCCGGAGTATAAAAAATATGAATGGGAGGGCAAGATGTACCGACGAATAGGATTTTTCGGATTATGTATAGGGTCAGTTATTCTAATTCTATTTGTATCCACGAGTCTTGCTGAAACCGTGCAGACTCCCTTGGAACTTGAGTCTAAAA
>DATIGG010000187.1:0-28005 GCA_035454825.1 Thermodesulfobacteriota bacterium
CGGGTAGACCATAGATCTTTAACGGGTCAAATTGAACACTGGTCCCGAATGGGGAAATGTGCTGAGGAAAATCCAGATTTAACTTATTCACTTATCAAAGAAATTTTGATTGGGGTAGAAGAGTTGGAGCAAGGCGAAAAATCCGAATACAAATTTGGAAAATGACTCATGAAAATATACCAATCGAGGTCTTTTGAGAAAAAAACGAAGAGAATGCATAAGCGAGAAAAAGAAATATTGGATCAGGAGATAAGGAGTATTGCAAATAATCCGTCTATTGGAGATGAAAAGAAAGGAGACCTCACGGGAATATTCGTTCACAAATTCAAAATTAAGACCGCTGAGTATCTTCTTGCCCATTCGCATGGTCGGGGAGGATTTGGAGTTGATTATGATTGGTCCCCATGAAAATTATTATCGAGACTTGAAACAGTATCTAAAGAACCAATGAAAAAGACTAACAAGCGGGTTGAGGAGGGAGGAGTGCGGGGCAAGTACTACAAGGCATATCGGGAGGGCCACAAGGTCATAATTCACAAGGAAGACGGCACGGACTTGGTTCAATACTTCAAGCTTGAAGATGGGGCGGTTATGCTGGAACCGGACGTGAGGAAGTATTTCCCCACTTCTCAGGCGGTCAATAAGGTCCTACGGACATTGATCGAGATTATTCCGTCAAAGAGGCGTGCGGCCGGTCATCGAAAATGACCTTACTGCATAACAACAGGGTGGAGGCGACACGGAAAAGCTGCGCGCCTCACCCTGAGCCGTTCCCGAGCACATTTGACATTCAAAGCAATTTTTGTTTTTTATAATGATTTCCCTGTCAGTCTCTTGTAGGCTTCGAGGTATTTTTCTCTCGTCTTTTGAATGACCTCTCCGGGCAACTCCGGGGCCGGCGGTGTTTTGTTCCATCGGATGGCAAGGAGGTAGTCCCTCAGAAACTGTTTGTCGAAACTCTTCTGGGAAACGCCGGGTTGATACTCATCTTTTGGCCAGAACCTTGAAGAATCAGGCGTGAGGAGCTCATCAATCAAGATGAGTTTTCCGTCTTTGACTCCAAACTCCATCTTGGTATCTGCAATCAGGATCCCTCTGGCCTCAGCAAAATCCCTTGCCTTTTTATAGATTGCCAATGAAAGGGATTTGACCTTTTGAGCCAGATCCCTGCCAATGATCTTTTCGGTTCTATCGAAGCTAATGTTTTCATCATGAAGACCCATCTCTGCCTTCGTCGCAGGGGTAAAGATGGGTTCGTCCAATTTTGAAGATTCTACCAGACCTCTGGGAAGTGAAACACCGCAGACCTCTCCGGTCTCCTGATATTCTACCCACCCCGAACCAGAGAGGTAGCCTCTGACCACACACTCGATGGGAAGAACCTCTGTCTTCACAACAAGCATAGAGCGCCCCATAAGCACTTCCTTGTGTGGCTGGCATTCCCTGGGATAATCCTTGACCTCTGTCGAGATGACATGATTGGATACGATCTCTCTTGTGAGTTCAAACCAGAATTTAGAGAGCTGTGTCAGGACCTTTCCTTTATCTGGGATCGGATTCGGCATCACCACATCAAAGGCCGAAATCCTGTCCGTAGCAATGATCAGCAGCCTGTCCCCCAGATCATAAATATCCCTGACCTTCCCCCTACCTCTTAAATTCAGTGTCCTAATTTCCGTCGAAGAAACGACATCGGTTGTCATGAGAGCCTCCGGCCCTTCCATTTTTTAAGAAGACATGTTATCTTCATGAGCAATATCGATCCAAGTAAGGATTGAATCTTCCGCATTCCGAACTCATTACAGCGATGATTGGCAATAAAATCGGCCGCCGGCTCGACCCTTACATTACCACTCTTCTTAAAACAATTTTAGGAAACCACGGCAACCCGAATCTCTTCACACTGATGGGTTTTTTTGCGACCCTTCTCGCCTCTTTTCTGATCATTAAGGGATCATGGGTTTGGGGGGGGTTAGCCATCATTCTCTCCGGACTCTTTGATCTCTTCGACGGCGTGGTAGCCAGAAACTTAGGGAAAGTCACCTCCTTCGGTGGCTTTCTCGATTCAGTGGTCGACCGGTATTCGGATCTCTTTCTCCTTATGGCTATCCTGGTTTATTATCTGGAGAAAAATGAGTCGAATAGGGTCATTCTCACCTTTTTTGTGGCGATCGGAACGGCCCTCATTCCTTATGCCAGAGCCAAGGCTGAGACTGCCCAAATTTCATGCAATATCGGATTAATGGAAAGGGCTGAACGGATCATCCTTCTCTCTGCCGGGGTCCTGTTTCAATGGTTGGAACCGGTTCTCTGGGTCCTGGCGATCCTCACTCATTTCACCGTGCTTGAAAGAATTTATTATGTCTGGAAAAAACTCCGACCTCCTGGTCAGAAACTATAGAGAACAGCTTCGGATTTCGTATCTCGAGTTCTTGTCTCCGGTCATCTCATAAATTTCTTTTAGCAACACTGCGGCAAAATCCGCTTCCCTCACTTTTCTGACCATTTTCCCTTTTTTGAAAAGGACACCCACGCGTTTTCCCCCTGCAATGCCAACATCGGCTTCCTTCGCCTCGCCAGGTCCATTGACCACACATCCCATGATGGCGACTGTAAGAGGATTCGAGATCTTCTGAACCTCTTTTTGAACTTTTCTCACAAGACGGCTCAGATCCACTTCACAACGGCCACACGTAGGACAAGCGATCATATCGACCCCGCGATGACGGATCTTTAAGGCCCTCAGTATTTCAAATCCCACTCGAACCTCTTCAACGGGGTCGTCGGTCAAGGAGACTCTTAAGGTATCTCCAATCCCCCTGCTCAGAAGAGTTCCGATGCCTATCGAGGATTTGACGATGGCTGCTGATCCCCTGCCGGCTTCTGTTACGCCAAGATGGAGGGGATAATCTGACTTCTGAGAAAAGATCTCATAGGCTTCAATGGTCCTCGTCACATCCGAGGCTTTCAAAGAAACCTTGATCAGCGGAAAGCCAAGATCTTCCATCCACTCGATCGTTCGAATTCCACTCTCCACCATGGCTTCAGGGGTTGCTCCTCCAAAACTCTTCACCAAGCCTCTGTCCAGAGAGCCTGCATTGACTCCAATGCGAATGGGAATGGAACGGCTCTTTGCCTCTTCGACAATGGCCTTTAGACGATCCTTCCCTCCAATATTTCCAGGATTGATCCGGAGCCCATCCGCACCTGCATCGAGGGCTTTTAAGGCCAGGCGAGGTTGAAAATGGATATCGGCAATGAGGGGAATTCGAATTCGCTTCTTTATCTCCATAATCGCCCGGGCAGCCTCTTCATCAATCACCGCTAACCTGACGATCTCGCAGCCTGCCTCTTCAAGGCGGTGAATCTGACGGACCGTCTTTCTGACGTCTCGCGTATCGGTATTGGTCATCGATTGGATGGAGATCGGGGCATCTCCTCCAATCCTGACGGAACCAATCGAAATCTGACGAGTCTTTCGGCGTTGAATCATCATTAACTTCAGGATTCAAGGGTTCGAGGATCCAAGTGCCCATAAGAAGCGTTGCAGTGATTTCACTCGACCCCGTGAACCCTGGACCCCTGGAACCCTTTTCTCTTGGCTCTCCAATTTTCCACCATAAAATAGAGGGTAGGAACAAAGACCAGTGTGAGGAATGTGGAGACGGTGAGTCCTCCGATCACGGCAATAGCCAATGAAGCATTGGCTTCAGCCCCCTCCCCCAATCCCAATGCCATTGGGATCAATCCGCAAATGGTACACAGGGAGGTCATCAGAATCGGTCTGAGACGGATTCTGCCGGCCCGGATAATGGATTCTTTCAATTCGGCCCCCTCCTCCTTCCGGAGGCGGTTGATGTAATCGATGAGGATGATGGCATTACTCACCACGATCCCTACCATCATGATGATCCCGATAAAGGAAACCACGCTTAGAGTATTTCCGGTAAGATAGAGAGCCCATATCACTCCGATGAAGCCTAATGGAACCGAGAACATGATCAGGAACGGATGGAGCAGAGAGGCAAACTGGGAGGCAAGGACCATATAGACCAGAAGAATAGCCAGGGCAAGGGCGAATACGAGATTCCGGAAGGCCTCCTGCTGCTCGAGACGGGCCCCTTTAAGGTTCACAGTAAACTCCTCCGGAATCTTCATCTGAGAAATTTTCTTTTCAATCTCAGCCGCAATCGACCCAAGATCCCTGCCGCTGGTGTTGGCTGTCACATGAATGATCCTTTGCTGATATTTCCGCTCTAACTGAATAGGAGAAAGGATGTGTTTCAGTTCAACGACATTTTCGAGGGCGGCAATCCGGTTGCCTGAGACAGGGAGAGGGAGCCGTGCCAGGTCTTCCGGACGTTTTCTGTCCTCCTCTCTGAGACGGACCCTGACATAGTGCTCCCGGCCCGTCTTTGGATCGACAAAGATGGCTGACTCATCACCTTCAATGGCATGCCTGACTACCTCTGCGACACGCGAGGTTGTCAACCCGAGTGCTGCTGCACGGTCCTGACGAACACGAACCTGGTACTCCGGAAGGCCATCCTCCCGGCCAACCTGGATATCGGTAATCCCTCGAACTTCTTTAAGGTAGCCTTCGATCTCCCGGGCTAAACGGATCCCCGTTGCCAAATCGTATCCGAGAATCTCCACATCAATCGGGTCATCATTCCCGAAAGTGACAATACGGCTAACAAGGCCCCCAGGATAAATGGAAAAAACGGCCCCAGGAATTTGTCTTATCTTTTCCCTCAAAGCGCGGGCAACCATTTCCGATGACCGGCTCCTCTCCGATTGATCGACGAGCATCAAAGATGCGTTGGCGGTATGGGGACCGGCAAATCGACCGCTGAAGATGACATTCCCCCCTATGCCTGAACCTGACCTTGACCAGAGGGCCCTCAGTTCCGGGACCTCCTCAAAGACAATTCCTTCGACCTGATTCACCACTTTTACCGTTTCATCAAGAGAGGAGCCTACAGGAAGACGGATGGCCATCCTGAGCTGCCCTTCATCGGTGGTTGGGAAAAAATCGGTTCCGATCAAGGGGATGAGGAAGAGGGTTCCGACAAAAATCCCCATTACCCCCGTGATCACCGTCTTTCGACGGGCTAAGGATAAGCCAAGAAGGGACTGGTAATGCTCATCCACCCATGCGAAGAAGGGTCGGGTTTTTTGGAAGACCTTCTGGGTCCACGGGACCTTCTTCGATTCTCTTCTGGGCCGGAGGAACTTGGTGGTCAGAACAGGGACAAGGGTCAGCGAGTCGAAAAGAGAAGCGAGAAGCGAAAAGGCAACCGTGTAGGCCATCTGGAGAAATAACAATGCAGCCACCCCTTTGACAAAGGCAAGGGGAATGAAAACGATGATGCTCGTTACGGTCGCCGCAATGACCGGGGTGCTCACTTCCTTTGCTCCTTTGTAAGAAGCCTCTTCAGGAGCTTCTCCCATTTCAATATGACGGTTGATGTTCTCTAAGACGACGATGGCGTCATCCACCAATCGGCCCACACCGAGCGCCAGCCCCCCCAGGGTCATGATGTTTAAGGAAAAATTGCCAAAGTACAGAAGCACAAAGGTAGAGACAATGGAGATGGGAATAGAGTGGGCGATGATCAGGGTGCTCGTCCCGCTCCCGAGAAAGATGGGGATGATCGCGACAGCCAGAAGGGCCCCCATGATCGCTTCGTGCTGGAGGTTCTTGATCGATTTTCGAATGAACGTTGATTGGTCTGAGACCACCTGAATGGTGATCCCCCTGGGGAGTTCCTTCTGAATCTGGGGCAGCGCCTTTAAGACATTATCGACCGTAGCAACCGTGTTGCCCCCGATCTGCTTCAGGATGTTGATGATGACCCCTCTTGTCCCGTTGATATGGACTTCGGTTTGGGAATCCTCAAATCCATCCACCACCTTTCCAACATCCCGGATACGGGTAGGATTCCCATTGTGCTGCTGAACAACAATCTCCTCGATATCTCTGAAATCCGCAGTTCGACCGAGGGTTCGAACCATGTAATCGGTCTTCTCTCCTTTGAGACTTCCTCCCGGAAGGTCCTTGTGGCCCGCCTTTACAGCTTCTGAAACTTTGTCGATGGAAAGATTTAACCCCTCCAGTTTCCTACGGTCGAGATCTACCTGGATTTCACGGATCTTTCCGCCCCCGACATTGGCCGAAGCCACCCCCTTGAGGCTCTCGAGCCTTGGGGCAACGAAGTCTTCAGCCAACTCCCTTAACCGGTATTCATCCATAGGACCCTTGACAGAAAGGGAGATGACAGAGATGGAGGAAGGGTCAAATTTGTAGATCACGGACTCCTTGACCTCATCCGGAAAGTGATGCTTGATCTGGTTCAGGGCCTGCTGGATATCGGTAGCAGCCACATCGAGGTTTGCCCCCCAATAGAATTCAACAATGACGTTGGAGACCCCTTCTCTCGACCGGGATGAGATGTAGCGGACATTTTGGATTCGACTTAACCGTTTCTCGATGGGCCTCGAGAGAGTAATCTCAATGTCCTCGGGACTCGCGCCCTCGTACTCGGTTGAAACGGAAACAATGGGGTAAGAGATGTCGGGGAATAGATCAATGGCAAGATGCTGGAAGGCAATCACTCCAAGAAGGATGATTCCGATGGCCATCATAAATCGGGCTACAGGATTCTTGAGAGAGCCTTTGATAAGATCCATCTCTTAACTCCCTTCAACGACCCGGATAGCGGACCCATCTTTGATCAATTGCTGTCCCTTGATCACGATCTGATCGCCCACACTCAGACCCTTAAGAACTTCCACCATACGGTCCTGTTCGTAGCCGATCGTGATCGGCCTCCGAACAGCCCGTTTTCCTTCAATCACAAAAACGGACATCTCTTTTCCTGCTTCGATGACCGCTTCTCTCGGGATGACCACAGCCTGAGGTTTTTCCAAGAGGACAACTTCCACATTGGCAAACATACCTGGTTTTAAGAATCGGTTTGTATTCAGGACATAGATCTCTGCCTGAAGCGTGCGTGTAGATAATTCCAACGCCGAATTGATCTTTTCCACGCTTCCCTCGAAAACCTTCTCCGGATAAGATTCCACTCGAATCTTTGCCTTCATCCCGGGCTTTAAGAGAGGGATATCCTTTTCAAGAACATTGGCGACTATTTTTAATGTCTCTGTGTGGACGAGGCTTACGAGAGGAGTCGAAGGAGAAGATGGAGAAACAAAGGCTCCTGCATCCACATATTTTCGGCTGATCTCACCCCGGAAAGGGGCAACGATCTGTGTATCCTTAAGGTGATTTCTCTCCTGTTCTAAAATCGCCTCCATCTCTTTCAATTTTGCCCGGCTTGCATCTTTGACTTCCTGGCGGGCCCCAAACTGAAGGAGCTTGAGTTGTTGCTGGCTTGACGCCAACTGGGCCTCTGCGACGGTGTACTCCATGTCGGTAACGTCCCGTTCTTTTTTCGAGATCACCTCTCTCTTATAAAGGGCCTCTATCCTTTCACGCTGAAGTTTTGCATTTTCGAATCGAGACTGGGCCTGCCGGACCGCCTCCTCCGCCTGACGCAGATCCTCTGTCCTTGTCCCCGTTTCGAGCTCCATGAGCTGGGCCTTTGCCTGTGCCACCTTGGCTTCAATCTCTCTCACCTTGTGTAAATAATCGCGGCGGTCAATCTGGGCAATCACCTGTCCCTGCTTTACAACGTCCCCGATGTGTACGTCGATCCGTTCCAGATAGCCAGACACCTTGGGAAAGAGATCGACCTGCATGAGGGGCATAATGTCCCCAGTGACCCTCATTGAATAGGTGAGGGGTCTGAAAGCAGTAGAGACCACTTGAACAGGTACCTCCGTCCTTGCAGCTCGCTGGGTTCCTGATCGCTTCTGCGTGAACCCCCATCCGCGGTAAAGAACCAATCCGACCAATACGACGAGCACTGGAATAACGAGCCATTTCCACTTTTTTCTCGATTTTTTAGATGAGGCATGAGAAGGATCTTTATCCTTCATGTTCCCTTCTCCCATGAACCTAAGTAGTCTTGCTGTTCCTCCGTGAGAAGGTCAATCTGGATTCCCATGGAAAGGAGTTTCATTCGGGCAATCTCCCGGTCAATCACATGGGGGACCGGGTAGACCTTTTTCTCCAGAGCGAGGTGGTGCTTGACAAGGTATTCGGTCGCAAGGGCCTGGTTGGCGAAGCTCATATCCATGACACTCGAAGGATGACCTTCTGCGGAGGCAAGATTGATCAGTCGCCCCTCCCCCAACAGAAAGACCCTTCGCCCCTGCTTCAGTTGGAACTCTTCGACAGATTCCCGGATCTGCCGCTTGGAGACCGTTACTTCGGCGAGTCCGTCAAGGTCGAGTTCGACGTTGAAGTGGCCTGAGTTGGCAATAATGGCCCCTTCCTTCATCTTCAAAAAATGTTCTTTCCGGATCACATGGATATTTCCGGAAACGGTGCAGAAGATATCACCTACCTCCGCTGCCTGATCAATCGGTACGACCCGGTACCCATCCATCACTGCCTCGAGGGCTCGCAACGGGTCCACCTCGGTCACCATCACGTTTGCCCCCATCCCCCTGGCCCTCATGGCAAGGCCTTTTCCACACCATCCATAGCCTGAAATGACAAACGTCGCCCCTGCAAGCAAGCGGTTGGTCGCCCG
Source organism: Thermodesulfobacteriota bacterium (assembly GCA_035454825.1). GTDB lineage: Bacteria > Desulfobacterota > BSN033 > BSN033 > UBA1163 > DATIGG01. The sequence goes on from DATIGG010000187.1 coordinate 8,664, forward strand.
GAGGATGCCATCGATGGTGGATTGACCTGTCCCGTACCGGTTGTCAAAGAAATGCTTGGTCTCTGCATCGTTCACCGCGACGATGGGAAATTTCAATACTCCGTTTCTTTCCATGGAGCGAAGTCGAATCACTCCGGTGGTCGTTTCCTCTGTTCCTCCAATCAACCCTTCGATCAATTCCTTTCGTTTCTTCTGGGAAAGTGCATCGGCCCATTTTTGCACAGGAGGAGAAAGTTCTCCCCATTTTTCGAGGGCAATGAAGTGAAAGGAAGAGACGAGATCTGCTCCATCGTCCATCGTCAGATGAGGACAATGGGCCAGAGCCTTTTGGATGTGGGTATAATAGGTTTCCCCGTCTTCGCCTTTGATGGCGAAGACAGGGACATGGAGCTCTTTTGCGAGGTAGGCAGCCACATCATCTTGAGTGCTCAGCGGGTTGGAGGCGCAGAGACTGAGTTCGGCCCCTCCTGACTGAAGGGTCTTTATCAGGACGGCTGTTTCCGTCGTCACGTGAAGACAGGCCGAAAGACGCTTCCCTCGAAGCGGCTTCTCCTTTTCAAAACGGTCCCGGATCAATTGGGAGACGGGCATGGCCATCTCCGCCCACTCCACCCGGAGGCGCCCCTTCTCACTCAACGAAATATCCTTAACGTCATAATCCATGTCGACTCCATCCTAGAAATTACAGTTCGGAGAAATTGAGTTCGGAGTTCGGAGTAATTATTTCATTTCGCCTCCGAACCCTGAACTCTAAACTTTTATCATTAAAATAGTAGTTTGGAGCATTTACTTTCGGATTCTACTCCGAACTCCGAACTAAGTTACTGTTCCTTGAATTACAGTCCTGCTGCTTTTCTCAGCTCCTCAGCCCGGTGGGTCTTCTCCCAGGTAAATCCAGCCTCGTTCCGACCAAAGTGACCGTAGCAGGCCGCCTGTTTGTAAATCGGTTTGCGAAGGTCGAGATACTGAATGATGGCCTTCGGCCTTAAATCGAACTGTTCCCGGATGATCTTTGCAATCTGATCCGGCGGTATTTTCGAAGTCCTTGAGGTATCGATCATGACGGAGACGGGCTGTGCCTTTCCAATGGTATAGGCAATCTGGACCTCACATTTTTCCGCAAGGCCTGCAGCGACTACATTTTTGGCAACATGTCTTGCCATGTAGGAAGCGCTGCGGTCCATTTTCGAGGGATCCTTTCCGGAAAAACAACCTCCTCCATGGCTTCCGACCCCCCCGTAGGTATCAACGATAATCTTCCTTCCTGTCAAACCACAATCCGCCTTGGGCCCTCCATGGACAAATCGGCCTGTGGTATTGATATAATATTTGGTATTCTTGTCTCTCAACTCCTCGGGGATAATCCGTAAAATCACCTCTTCAATGATTCCTTCCTTCAGCGTTTCATTTGAGACGTTTTCGGAATGCTGGGCGGCAATGACCACCGAATCAACCCGAATCGGTCTCCCGTTAATGTATTGAATCGTCACCTGGGATTTCCCATCGGGTCTCAAAAAGTCGAGAATCCTCTTCTTTCGAACCTCGGCTAACCGGCGGGTCAATCGATGGGCATAGATGATGGGCATGGGCATGAGTTCGGGCGTCTCGTCACAGGCATAACCGAACATCAGTCCCTGATCTCCGGCTCCCTGTTCATGGGTGCTCGTCTCGGCGACCCCCTGTTGGATATCCGGCGACTGCTCATCGATCGAGGTGAGGACGGCGCAGGTCTCCCAGTCAAATCCCATGGCTGAGTCATTATATCCAATCTCCTTGATCGTCTCGCGGACAATCGAGGGCATATGGACATAGCAGGATGTCGTAATCTCGCCTGCAATGATCGCCATCCCCGTGGTCACCATGGTCTCGCAGGCCACCCGGGCGTTGGAATCCTGGGCGATGATGGCATCTAAGACCGCATCAGAGATCTGGTCCGCCACCTTATCCGGATGGCCCTCCGTGACCGATTCGGATGTAAACAAAAAGTCTGTCATTGCCATGAAACTAATCCTCCTTTTCTTTTAGCTTGGTCTTTTCATCTCCTCTAAAGAAAACTGGATGAAATCCTTCGGAAATCGCCCCGCCATCCAAGTTCGGACATAAGATTCAATCTCAGAGGCCGTCTGAAGTTGAAAGACCTGCTCCGCCAGAGTCACCGCCTCCTCAAACCTTGACATGCGGATGATCCTTTTGATCTTGGGGATAGAAGCCGGCGTCATGCTGAACTCATCGAGGCCCATGCCGAGCAGGACGAGGGCATAGGCCGGTTCGGCAGCCATCTCTCCGCAGATGGCTACCGGGATCTTCGCCTGGTGAGCGGCCTGAACCACGTTTCGGATAATTCTTAAAATCGCCGGATGAAGGGGTTCATAGAGATAAGAGACATGTTCATTGACCCGGTCAATCGCCAAGGCATACTGGATCAGGTCATTCGTTCCAATGCTGAAGAAGTCGACCTCCCCGGATAGGATATCGGCCGTGATCGACGCCGAGGGAACCTCAATCATCACCCCCACCTCAATCTCCCGGTCGAAGGAAATCTTTGCCTTCGTCAATCCGCGCTTGACCTCCTGGAGGATGGCCTTGGCCTGCCGGATCTCCTGAATCCCTGAGATCATCGGAATGAGGATCCTCAGGTTCCCGAAGGCGCTCGCTCGAAGAATCGCCCTGAGCTGGGATTTGAAGATATCGATCTCTTTCAGGCTGAACCGGATGGCCCTCAACCCCATGGCTGGGTTCATCTCGTTACCTTTAGGATAATCGGAAAGGAATTTATCTCCGCCAATATCGATGGTCCGAATGGTAGCAGGAGCTGGGTGAATGGCCTCTGCCAATCGCCGATAGACCTGGAATTGTTCTTCTTCCTTAGGCAGATCTTTCCGGTTCAGATAAAGTATCTCCGTGCGGTAAAGACCCACCCCTTCCGCTCCGTAGATTTTGAGAGAAGGGATCTCTTCCACCATCTCGATATTGGCCTGCAGTTGGATTCGGACGCCATCCTGGGTCTCTGCTGGAAGAGAGGCATATTTTATGATCTCCCGCTCCAAGAATTTGATCCGACGTTTCCGTTCCAGAAAGGACTTGGACACCTCGTCGGTCGGATTGATCACCACATCCCCGGTCTCCCCGTCGATGATCAAAAGGTCGCCCCCGTTGATGAGGGCGGTGGCGATATCGAGTCCCACCACCGCAGGAATACCCAGAGACCGGGCCAGGATAGCCGTATGCGAGACTTTTCCACCAATGTCGGTGACGAAACCGGCCAAATGCTTCAGATTCATCTGGAGCGTGTCCGCAGGCGAGAGATCGTGGGCTACCACGATCACATTTCCTTTGATCTTCGTGATGTCATCGTGCTTCTTCCCCTGTAGGTTCCGAAAGATCCGGGCAGAGACATAGTGAAGATCGCTGCGTCTCTCTTTCAGATATTCATCCTCAATGGCATTGAAGGCCGTGTCGAGTTTGCCAATGGTCTGGTCGAGGGCCCATTCGGCATTGACCTTTTTCTTCCGGATCGTGTCGATCGTATCCTGGATAAGCATCTGATCGCGGAGAATCATCAGGTGAACATCGAGGATAAAAGAGTGCCGACGCACCTCGGGATCCAGAATTCTATCCTTGATTTCAATGAGCTGCCGCTGGGATTCCTGAAGGGCCTTCGTGAACCGCTCCGCCTCTCGATCCACCTCTTCCGGGCTAATCCGTTTCTGCGGAGACCGGACAAGGGACCGGTCCACCAGGAAGGCTTTCCCGAGGATGATCCCCGGCGAGGCGCCAAGACCCTGGATGAATTTATTCTTCACAGGTTGAACGGCCAAGCTCACTCCTCACCAAACCTATTGTCAATGAGTTGACCGAGGGTCTGAATGGCCTCGGCCGCATCCCTTCCTTCCACTTTAAGGGTGATCTTGGTTCCCTTGGAGGCAGCGAGCATGAGGATCCCCATGATCGATTTCCCATTCACTTCAATTCCGTCCTTTTCAATCGTGATGTCAGCCGCATAGTTATTCGCAGTCTTGACGAGAAGGGCAGCCGCCCGAGCATGAAGCCCCAACTTGTTTCGTATGGAAAAGGTCCGAACCTCCATGATCTCCAATCAACCTTTTTTTCGATCCACCCGTTTTTTGAGCACCTCACTGGCCAAGTTGATATTTTTCTGACCATAATCGGTGATGAAGGCTGCAAGCGGTTCAAGGTCGAGATCGTCATGATAGGTCGCCAACTTCAACAGCATGGGAAGATTCACCCCAGTGATCACCTCAATCTTTTTATCCTCCAAAAAGGAAAGGCTGATATTGGACGGGGTTCCCCCGTACATATCGGTCAGGATCAAGATCCCCTGGCCTCCATCTACCTTCCGGATGGCTGCCAGGATCTTTTCTCGAATCTCTTCGGATCCGTCTTTGGGCTCAACCGAGACTGCCTGGAACTGCTTCAGTTCTTCCCCCACGACGAGTTGGGCAGCGCAGATCAATTCTTCCGCGAGATGACAATGTGTGACAATGACCACTCCAATCATCTTCGTTACCCCTTCTCCGCATCGCGGTGTCTGACCGAGAGGCGAAATCCCCGCTCTGCAACGGATCGCCTCAGCCTCTCCGCCAACTGGTTGACGATGACGACCGAGCGATGTCTCCCCCCCGTACAACCCACGGCAATGGTCAGATGCGTTTTCCCCTCTCGATCGTAGAGAGGAATCAGAAAACCGATAAACTCATGGAGCCGCCGCAAAAACTCCCGGGTCTCTTCCCACTGAAGGAGATAATCCCTGACCTTAGAATCCTCTCCCTTCAATCGTTTCAACTCCTCAACAAAGTAGGGATTGGGCAGAAATCTCGCATCCAGGAGAAGGTCTGCCTCATACGGAATTCCATAACTGTACCCAAAAGAGAGGAGCGTCACCGTCATCTGTCGAAGACTGGAGCCTTCCTGGGCATATTGTTGGATTTGATCCTTCAATTGATGGACATTGTATGGAGAGGTATCGATCACGTGATTGGCCATATCCCGGATTCCCTGAAGCCAGGCCCTCTCCTTTCGGATTCCTTCTGAAATCGATCCTCCGTCGGCCAAGGGGTGTTCGCGCCGGGTCTCGCTGAAACGCCTTGTCAGAATGGGATCAGAACACTCCAAGAAGAGGATTTCGATCGAAAATCCCTCCTTTCGGAGATCCCGGAGGATCCGCCGTGAGTCCGTCAAAAAATCTTTCCCCCTCTGAACATCCTCCTTGCCCGGATAGCCAGGATAGGAGACATATCCTCGGATGTCCTCCACCACAGCCACCTTGGGTATTTTCCCCCCCGATTGTTCACAGAGCTCTAAAAATTTTGGGAAGAGAAGGATGGGAAGGTTATCCACACAGTAGAAACCGACATCCTCTAAGGCCTTAATCGCTGTCGTCTTACCGGAACCAGAGACACCACTGATGAGAATGACGCGGATATTTTTCACTCCACCTCGTCCATAATCTCAAGATCAACCCTTCGACTTCCTCGGGCTAAAGCCCGCCGTGAGTGGACACGGTTCAGCGTTTAGACCACCCCCAAAGGCGAGGTCAGCGCTGTCGAAGCATCAACCCGTCTCCTGCATTTTGCGAAGGAGCTTGCTTTCAAATTCCAGGGCTGAGTTGTGTCCCATCCTCTTCAGAAGGTAGTTACGTGCGGCCACTTCGATGATGGTTGAAAGATTCCGAGCCGGAGTCACGGGAATTTTGAGCATGGGAATTTCTGCTCCCAAAATGACATATCTCTCTTCTTCCAATCCCACACGGTCATACTCCATTTGATCATCCCAGGCCACCAGTTCGATCACGAGTTCGATCCTCTTCCGTTCCCGGATCGCCTCGACACCAAACAGGTGGCGGATATTGATAATTCCCAATCCCCGGATTTCCATATGGTGCTGAATCACATCAAACCCGCTCCCAAAAAGAGCAGCGGGCAAGCGTCTCTGGATCGAGACCATGTCGTCTGCAATCAGCCGGTGACCTCGGAGGATCAGATCCAAGGCACACTCGCTCTTCCCGATCCCGCTTTTCCCAAGGATCAGAATCCCAACCCCAAAGACATCCAAAAATACCCCATGAATGCTCGTCGTTGGAGCAAGTTTTTCTTCCAGAAACTGGGTGATCTGTTCAATAAAATCGACTGACCGGAGAGAAGTTCGAAAAAGAGGAATTCCTTTTTCCTCCGCTTCCCGCAGGAGAAGTTCTGGAATCTCCAGATTTCGCGTCACCACGATGCAAGCCATATCGACACTGCAGATCTTATGAATTACTTCGTTCTGCTGATCGACCGATAGGCTATTAAAAAAGGCTAACTCCGTATTCCCGATAATTTGAAGCCGCTGGGGATCGACAAAGTCAGTGAAACCGGTCAGGGCCAGTCCCATCTTTTGAACCTGTGAATGGGCGATTCTCTTCCTGATCCCCTTTCGGCCAGCCATCAAGGTGAGCGCTAAATGAGGGTCTCGACTTTCCTCCAGGTCCTGAACTAAAAGGCCACTCATTGGTTAGTATTTCTCATCCTCTTCAGAGAGTATCTGAAACATCTCTTTTGGAGAGTGGGCTTCCATGAGTTGTTTCTTGAAGGAAGCATCCTTCAAAAGAGTGACAATCCGGCTCAGCAGCTTCAGATTATTGACTGCCGAGTTTTCAGGGGCCAAGACTAAGAAGAAGAGATGGGTCGGCTTATGATCGATCGAGTCAAAATCGATCCCCTTCATCGAGCGACCAATGGAGAGAACAAAATCTTTCAATCGCTTCAACCGGCCATGGGGGATGGCAATCCCCTCTCCGATTCCCGTCGATTCCAGCTTCTCCCGGTCGAGTAGAATCCGGACGAGTTCTTCGGTCGAAGCCGTTGGGCAGAAATGCTCCAGAACGTGAGCCAGCTCCCTCAGAACCGAAAGTTTATCCGTCCCCTGAAGGTCGGCAATGACCCTCTCCTCCGTGAGATAGTCCATGATCTTCATCTTCTGTTTCGAGCAGGATCAACCTATTTCAGGGATGGTTCGATCCACTCGTAGCCTCCATCCTTTATACGCGAGAGGACATTGATCTGCCCGGACTCGGAATTGACAAAAATGAAAAAATTCAGCTCGAGAAGATCCAACTGAGCAGCGGCCTCCTCAACAGACATCGGTTTAACAAGGGTCCTCCGTCTCTGGATGAGCGGGGGGAGCTCAGCTCTGACCTCAGGGGAAACCTCTTCTCCTTCCGGAGACGAGGGCGTTGCGGGAGTTGCCCTTTTCCGTTTCACCTTTCCCCGGCGCTCCCGGACCTGGCGTTCAATCTTATCCACCATCTGATCGATGGCCGCATAGAGGTCGCTGTCTCTTCCCTGGCTGTTCAGGGTGACTCCATCCGAGATGATGGTGATCTCGGCAATCTGCCGAAATTTTTCCGAAGTGAGGACCACATGGGCCTCCCGCGGATTCTCAAGATATTTCTCCAGCTTCTCCACTTTCTCCTTTACATAATCTTTCACCCCTTCATTCGGTTCGATGTGTCGAAAGGTCACTGCGATCTGCATGGGTTGCTCCTTTGGTTTGGCCCCAATCATCGATTGGCTTTCCAAATACTTTCTCAGAAGATCTTTCTCCGCTCGTTGGAGGAGAGGATCCTCATCGCTTCCCGATATTTTGAGACCGTCCTCCGTGCGATATGGATATTCATCCCCTTTAGAATCTGGACCAACTTCTCGTCACTGTAAGGTTTTTTCGGATCCTCTTTGGCAATGATCTCCCGGACGAGGTTCTTGACGCTTTCGGAGGCCAGATCCTCTCCTTCGGAAGAAGTAATCCCCGTATTGAAAAAGAACTTCAACTCATAAATTCCCTGGGGCGTATAGGCATACTTATTATTGGTCACCCGGCTGATGGTCGATTCGTGCATCTGAATATCCTCGGCCACATCCCGTAGGACAAGAGGTCTGAGATGCTGAATCCCTCTATCTAAGAAGTCTCTTTGAAATTTCACAATGCTCTTCGTGACCTTATAGATCGTTCTCTGGCGCTGGTGAATACTTCGGATGAGCCAGAGGGCCGAACGGAGTTTCTCCTGAATATATTTCTTGTCCTCCTCCACAACCGGACGGCTATTGGTCAAAATACTCCGGTAAAGATTATTGACTCGCAGTCTCGGAATCTCATCATCGTTCAGATAGACCACGTACTCTCCTTCCACCTTGTAGACGTAGACATCAGGAACGATCTCTTGGATGGTATCCCCTCCAAAGGCCCTTCCCGGTTTGGGATCCAGCCTGGAGATGGCAAAGGCCGCTTCATTGACCTTGTCGAGAGAAACCCCCAACCGTTTGGCAATGGCAGGGTGGTTGCGATTCCTCAATAGGTTCAGGTGCTCCGAAACGATGGTCTCTGCAATCGGATTCCGGTCCGCCATCGCTCCCAGTTGAATGAGTAAGCATTCTCTGAGATCCCTGGCTGCAATGCCCACCGGATCAAACCGCTGGACATTCCGGAGAACGTTTTCGACGGCACCGATCGGTTCATTGAGATCGGTCGCGATGTCTTCTAAGGGAACCTTCAGATATCCATCTTCATCAAGGTTTCCGATGATCCAGGTCCCGACGCGATGCTCCTCTTCTGTAAAACGGGAAAACTGGAGCTGCCAGAGGAGGTGATCGGCAAGGGTCGTTCTCTTCACCAGGAAATTCTCGAAGGAGGGTCTCTCTTCCCCGTCCTGACTGCTCACCCGTTGATAAGGGGTGAGATTGTAATTTTCGAGGTAATTCTCCCAATCGAATTCATTGACCGCTTCAGGCACTTCCCCCTCCCCTTTCACCTCAGGGGTATGTTCTAATTCCTGAGATGGGTTTTCTTCAGTCTCTGCAGTGGGTGACTCTCCCTGAACCGGTTCCCCTTCTTCAATCTCCTCCAGAAGGGGATTATCCTTCATCTCTTGACTGATCATGTCCACAAGCTCCAACCGGGTTAACTGCAGAAGTTTGATCGCCTGCTGGAGCTGGGGGGTGATCACCAGTTGCTGAACGAGCTTCGCTGTCTGCTTGATCTCTAACGCCATGTTACTCCCACAGTTCTCCTTGAACGGGAGTATTGACATCCTTTTTCCAATCTTTCTTTGTTTTGGGTTTCCCGCTCAACTCGAATCCATCCCCAAGGTAAATTTCCCTTGCCTTCTGACTTCGGGCAATCTTCTCAGGCGTTCCTGCCTCCAGGATGCGGCCCTCGTTCAGAATATAGGCCCGATCACAAACGACTAATGTTTCTCGAACATTATGATCCGTAATTATAATGCCAATCCCCTTCGATTTCAATTGATGGATGATGGCCTGAATATCCAGAACTGCGATGGGGTCAATCCCGGCAAAGGGCTCATCGAGAAGGATAAAAGAAGGGGAAAGGACCAGGGCCCGGGTAATTTCAACGCGCCTCCGCTCTCCCCCTGAAAGGCTGTAAGCCTTCTGTTTCCGAAGAGGAGAAAGCCCGAGTTCCTCCAAAAGACTCTCTAACCGGCTCTTTCTTTCCTCCTTGGAAATGGGAAGAGATTCCAGGATCGCAATGAGATTCTCCTCCACCGTCAGTTTCCTGAAAACCGAAGGTTCCTGCGGAAGATATCCGATTCCCTTTCTTGCCCGGAGATACATGGGAAGGGAGGTGATCTCCTCACCGTTGAGAAACATCCGGCCCCGGTTCGGCCGAAGAAGACCCACGATCATGTAAAAGATGGTGGTCTTTCCGGCTCCATTAGGACCCAACAGTCCCACCACCTCCTCGCCTTGAACCTCAAGGCTCACCTCGTTCACCACCTTTTTCTGGCGAAAGGCCTTCGTCAAATCCTTACATAAAAGAGACGAAGCCTCCCCTGTCCTAATCCTTTTTGGGTGGAGTGATGGTGGTATTGACACGCCCTCCTTTTCCTCCTTCCACAACGCTTCTTTCTTCGTCAACGTAGTAGATCACCCTCTCCCCCCGGATGACGTTCTCCCCTTCGCGGATGACGGCCTCCCCGTCCAGGACCACCTTATTTTCATCCTGGTGGAAAGTGGCCTTCTGGCTCGTTGCCCTTCGTTCGAGCTGGACGATCTTGACATGGCCTGTGGCCACAACCGTTTTGATCCCCTTGGTATCCGGATCATAATAGATCGCCAGCATATTGGCATGGAGGGTAACGTTTTCCTGCTTGGCCACAACATTTCCCTTGAACGTGACGACGTTCTGTTTCTGATTTGCTTCGACCGTGTCAGAGGTGATATCAATGGGAGTGCGGCTTGAGGTCAGCCCAAAGGGCTTTTCCAGTTTAGGCTTTCGATCCTCCCCTCTTCCTGCAGACTTCCGATCCTGAGCCGTCGCTGAAACAAGAAAGAGAAACAACGAACAGACCGCCACAAACAAATGGATTCTGTAATGTCGGATCATCCTTTCTTTCCTGCTTTCCACTGGGTCCTCACTTCATGGAGGACACTAACGGTCTGGGCTTCCATATCGACAATCATGCCCCGGCCCTTCAAACGGAGCTGGTCGCCGTCGAGCTCGACGGCATCCTGGGTCCGAATCTTTTTTCCCTCGTGTGTGTAAGCCATGGAATGTGTCTTCAAGCGGTAACCGTCGCTTGAGGCCACCACCACATCTCCTACGAGTTCCATGTTTTTCGTGTCCTGGTAGACCTTTCCCTGTTTTCCAGTAACGGTAAAGGTCCGGCCATCTTTGCTGAAAAAGGTGAGCCTCACGTCTTCCAAGATCATGACATTCTGGCCCTGGTACTGTTGCATCGCCTGGGCCTCCAGTTCCCACGTCTTTCGGCCTTCTTTTTCCTCTACAAACCGGATCTTTTCGATTCGCGAATCTGCTCCATCGAGCAAGATTTTGGGGAGATTCATCTCCTCCGCGGATTTCCTTCCCCTGAAGCTGGTCCAGAGGCTGAGGGAGACGACCAGAAGGATCAACCCGATGGAGATTAAGATCGCAATCTTTATGCGCTTCATCGTTATTGTTAACTTTCGGATTTTAGTTCTTGGATTCCAGACCTTAAATCTAAAATCGCCAATCCGCAATCTGAAATAAGATTACACCACACCCGCTTTCAAGAGGTCATGGAGGTGAATGATTCCCACAGGTGTTCTATCACCGGCACGATAAAACACGAAGAGGGAAGTGATCGAATACTCCTCCATCCTATGCACGGCCTTGGCGGCCAGAGCATCCTTTTCGATCCATTTCGGGCTCTTCGTCATCACCTCAGAGGCTTGCCGGTTCAAGACGTCATCGAACTTCTCAAGGGCCCTTCTCAGGTCCCCATCGGTGATCACCCCAACCAGGTGTCCCTCTCCGTTGCAGACCCCTGTCACCCCAAGCCGCTTGGAGGTGATTTCAAAGATGGCCTCCTTCATCGTGGTCATCTCGGAGACCATCGGGAAGGCGTTTCCCACGTGCATCAGATCCTCGACCTTCAGGAGAAGCCTCTTTCCCAGGGCGCCCCCGGGATGAAGCATGGCAAAGTCCTCTTCTCTAAATCCTTTCTTCTCCATTAAGGTTACGGCCAGGGCATCGCCCAGAGCGAGGGTGGTGGTTGTGCTCGCTGTCGGAGCCAGACCTAAAGGACAGGCCTCCTCTTTCACGTGAATATCGAGATTCACATCCGAGGCCTTTCCCAGAGACGATTTTAAATTTCCTGTGAGTGTGATTAAACGATTTCCATGCCGTTTGATCAGCGGAATAACCTCGATCAGTTCCCGGGTCTCCCCGCTATTCGAGATAGCGATGATGACATCCTCTCTGGTCAGCATTCCAAAATCTCCATTCAATCCTTCGGCCGGGTGAAGGAAGAAGGCCGGCGTTCCAGTGCTGGCAAAGGTCGCGGCAATTTTCCGACCCACCAGTCCTGACTTGCCCATGCCCATCAGAACCACTTTGCCTTTGCAATCGAAGAGAAGATCGACGGCCAGGAGGAAGTTTTCATCGATCCGATCTGCGAGATCAAGGATCGACTGCGCTTCGATCTTTAACACTCTTTTGGCCTCCTCAAGCACGCTCATTCTCTTTCCCCAGGCCGCTCGATTTCCCCTCTCTCCTGAGGGGAGAGGGGAAGGAGTTTCACCCTTCAGCTTTGATCTTTCGGCTTTGAGCGATTCCCTTTTCTCTTTACCTTTACTCTTTTCGACCTCAAACCCAGCCCATATTTAAGAGAGGCCTTGATGAACTCCCTGAAGAGAGGGTGCGGATCCATGGGCTTGGATCGGAATTCAGGATGGAACTGGCATCCAAGAAACCATGGGTGATCCTTCAATTCGACAATCTCGACCAGTCCCTTGTCCGGGGACGTACCACTATACCTGAGCCCCACCTTCTCCAACTGTTCCAGGTACGCGTTATTGAACTCATAGCGATGCCGGTGCCGTTCAGAGATTAACTTCTTATTGTAAGCAGCATAGGCCAGAGTTCCCTCCTCAATGCGGCAGGGATAGGAACCAAGCCTCATTGTTCCTCCTTTTGCCGTATCCATCGATCTCTTCTGAACGACCTGATTCCGGTCGATCCATTCTTCCATGAGATAAATAACGGAATGGGGCGTATGGAGATCGAACTCCGAACTGTTGGCTCCCTTGAGACCTGCACAGTGGCGCGAAATCTCGATCACGGCGGTCTGCATACCGAGACAGATCCCAAAATACGGAATCCGTTTCTCTCTGGCGTGCTCAATGGCTCGAATCTTTCCTTCGATCCCCCTCGTGCCGAATCCCCCGGGAACGAGGACCCCATTCGCTCCCTCAAGGAGATGTTCGGGCCCTTCCTTTTCGAGCTGCTCCGAGTCGATATATTTCAGCTTCACCCGGGCATCATTGGCAATCCCAGCATGAATAAGGGCTTCGGTTAAACTCTTATAGGACTCGATCAGGCTGACATATTTTCCCACCACGGCAATCGTGGTTTCGTACCGAGGCTGTTTTATCCTTTTGACAACCCGTTCCCATTCCTTGAGATTGGGCCTGCCCGTCCAGATATTCAGTTTTTCAACGAGTTTTTCATCCAACCCTTCCTGATGGAAGACAACAGGAACCTCATAGACGGTTTCGACATTTTTTGCCGTGATCACAGCATCCTTATCGACATTGCAGAAGAGACCAATCTTCGACTTGATCTCAGGGTTAAGCAATCGATCCGTGCGGCAGAGCAGGATATCGGGCTGAATCCCGATCTCTCGAAGCTCTTTGACGCTATGCTGAGTCGGTTTGGTCTTGAGTTCCCCCGCTGCTCCCATATAGGGAACAAGGGTCAGGTGAATATAGAGGGTATTCTCCCTTCCGACATCTCCCCGAATCTGACGAATCGCCTCCAGGAACGGGAGACCTTCAATATCTCCCACCGTGCCACCCACTTCGACAATAACGATATCCACGTCATTGGCGAGATCAAAGACCTTGGATTTGATCTCATCGGTGATGTGGGGAATGACCTGGACCGTCCCTCCCAGATAATCTCCCCTCCTCTCCTTCGTGATGACCGCATCGTAAATCTGGCCTGTCGTAAAGTTATTCTTCTTCGAGGTCGTCACATTGGTGTAACGTTCGTAATGGCCCAGGTCGAGGTCGGTCTCTGCTCCGTCATCGGTCACATAGACCTCTCCGTGCTGGAAAGGATTCATCGTTCCTGGATCGACATTAATATAAGGGTCGAACTTGAGGAAGGTTACTTTCAAGCCCCTGAGCTCAAGGAGAGCCCCGATCGAGGCCGATGCCAAACCCTTTCCTAAAGACGAGACCACACCTCCGGTAACAAAGATATATTTGGTTCTCACATTTCCCAAAGGAGTCCTCCATTTCCCCCTTTAAAGATCGGTGGAGGGGTAACGAACCCTGCCCGGTTACGATTGTTCATCGTTCAGGCAGTTTTAAGAATCGTTCAATCAACTGATATCCCCTTTCGACAAAAAGGCCGCTCCGGCTTGCTGAGACTTCATCGAACGTCTCGACCGAATTGTCCCTGCTCTTCTTTTCATTGGAGTAGATGAGATAAGGAACCGGATCAGGAGCATGGGTCCTGATGGAAAGAGGAGTCGCATGGTCCGGCAGCACAAGAATCTTATACCTTGGAAATGCATTCATCCCTTTTAGAATGGCACCGACAATCTTTTCATCAAAAACCTCGATCGCTTCGATCTTGAGCCCGGGGTCGCCCATGTGGCCTGCTTCATCGGGTGCTTCGACATGGACATAGCCGAAATTCTTCCTGCTCAGGCCTGCCAGGGTGTACCGCACCTTTCCCTCATAGTTGGTATCGAAGTACCCTGTGGCACCGGGAACCTCGACGACTTCGAGTCCGGCGCAGACACCCATGCCTTTCAAGAGATGGACCGCTGAGATAACAAACCCATCGATCCCGAATCGTTTCTTCAGGGAAACCATCTGAGGAGAACGCCCCTGGCCCCAGAGCCAGATGGAGTTTCCGGGCCGCTGTCCCCTGCTCACTCTGGAAAGATTGATCGGGTGGTCCTTCAGATAGGGCTGGGACCGGTTCATGAGGTCTAAAATCCGTACTGCCCCATCTTCCTGACTTCCTTCTGATTGAACAGGATTCCCTGCTCCGGGAAGGAAGGGTCCAATCCCTTTTCCGATGATGTCATGGGGAGGGGTTAATTCTATCTCATCAAGGCTTAAATGTTTTTTAGCCCCTTCATTCCAGACCATGACGTGCCGGTAACTGACTCCTGGATAGAATCGGATTTCCTCTGTTCCGAACTCTCGATCAAGATCGAGAATGAGATGCTTTGCTTCTTCATCGCTGATATGGCCGGCAGCAAAATCGTCCATGAGGATCTGATCGTCCTTGTCTTTAAGGGTGACCAGATTACACCGAAAGGCGATGTCGTCCGGCTGGAGTCTGACGCCAAGGCTGGCAGCCTCCAAGGGTCCTCTACCGGTATAGCAGAGATGGGGATCATACCCAAGGATCGATAGATTGGCAATCTCGCTTCCTGGATTGAATCCATCGGGAACAGTCTTGACCAATCCAACCTCTCCGTGCTTCACCATCCAATCCATGACCGGAGTCCTGGCTACCATCAGGGGAGTCTTTCCTCCGAGACTATCGAGAGGATAATCCGCCATCCCGTCTCCAACGATAATGACATATTTTACGTTATCTTCCATTACATCCTCAAAACCTAAGTATAATAAAAGCTTATAAATGTCAAATAAAAAGCATAAATTGAAAGCAAAAGGTATGCCAATCCTAAGGCCTATTCCTCCTTGGACTCTTTAAGGTTATTAATGGCAATAATCCTGGCAATATGCCTTAGAAGGGATAAAAGGTTCGGAGCGGGGAGGGAATGATGTTCTATGCCGACACCTTCGGAAAAACAACTCTTTTAATGTAATCGACCACCCGTTTCGTTTCCCTTCGAATATCTTCCTGTTGGGTATAGTGTGGGGGACTGTTTTCTCCCCTCAATTCTTTTTCATAGATTCCAAGTCTCGCTGCCTTTTCGAGATAAGGCTCCGGAAGTTCATCTTTCAATTCAACGTCGTTCATCAACGCCCAAGCCAATGCCCAGGCTCGGGCTACGTTCGAAATGTCATATCCCCCCCCTCCCAGGGCGACCCATCGGGGTGCAACCTCTTTGATGCGACGAATGACCATTTCGAAACAGTGAATCGAGAGATTCAGTTTGGTTAAGGGATCGTTATAGAAGGTGTCCACTCCGAGCTGTGTCACAACCAGATCAGGTTGGAAAGCATGAATCAATGGAGGAACAGTCTCCTCGAAGGCCCAGAGATAGGTTTCGTCGCCTGTATAGGGAGGAAAAGGAATGTTCACAGAATATCCCTCGCCAACTCCTTCTCCAATTTCGTTTTCAAACCCGGTTCCTGGAAAAAGGGTGTATCCTGTTTCATGGAGGGAGATGGTCAGCACCTGGTTGGTTTCGTAGAAGGCCGACTGGACCCCATCCCCATGATGAGCATCGACATCGAGATAGACCACTCGTTTCCCCTTACGGAGAAGGCTCGATATGCCAATCGCAGGATCGTTGACATAACAGAATCCAGAGGCCCTCGATCTTTGGGCATGGTGAAGGCCTCCTGCGATGTTGAAAGCAATATCCCCCTCTCCTTTGTCCACAAAATCGATGGCCTGCAGGGTTGCACCTACGACCCATAGAGACCAATCATAGAGACCTTTGAAGATTGGGTTATCTCCTGGGCCCAAACCAAAAAGATACATACTTTGATTCCCATGGCCTCCACTCGCTTGCTTCAATACATGGAGATATTCCCGAGTATGGTAAAGGGCCAAATCCTCCTCATCTGCCTTACGGGCTGGAAGATATTGGACCCCTGAAAGAGAGAGGAGCCCATAGGCCTTGATCAGCTCGTAAGCCAATTTCAGTCGGATGATCTTGAGGGGATGCGTTAGACCATAATCATAATCGAAGTAGGCATCGGTATAGACAAAAGCCTTTTTCATAAGACTGAAAGATCCCCAAAATTTAATCGTTCACCCGTTCGACTGCGGGAAGCCCTTCCTTTGAAGGCGGAAAGGAGCCGCGGCTCAGGGTGAACTTTTTCACGAGCCTAAAAATCCACTCAACTTTATCCTTTTATCAGTTGATTTTCAAGACGATTTTCGAGAATTTCTATTTTAGGGTCGGCTGTCCAAAGGGTTGCCACCTTGAAAATCTGGCTTTCGGTAATTAAGCTCTTATGTGAGAGGTAAAGAAAACAAAATTTTCAAATAGAAAGGGGATGATGTCATGAACCTGCGATACCTGAAAACAGCGTTGGTTGTTTTAGCATCGTTTTTTGTTATTCAGGGATGCTCAGTTTATGTAAGAGATGATAATTACCCCCGCTATCGTCACCGTCATCACTATCAAGATCAAGATTACCAATTTCGCGGCGGTGTTTGGTGGCGCTCTTCGCTTGAGCAGCCATCCCTGCAATCTCCTGCACAAGAGTTAGCGGCAGGAGAGATGTGGAGCAGGAGAGGATAAGGGTACTCAAGACAATTAAGGATCTGAAAATGAAAAAAAGAGCACAGAAGGGTTGTCCGGTTCGGAAAGTGTGGGAGATGAGAAGTCTGCTGCAGCTGAACGCTCGATCCATTTCTTTCAAATGATCTTCCAGCGCGAAACATTTCACATCGAATCTCCAGCGCACTTTCCGATCCAAACCTGATAGAAAAAGCCAAAATAGTGATTAGATCAGCGTTCAGATTTAGAGAACGATTTCGGGTATAGAGAGGGATTTGGATTCTTCCGATGATGCCTCTACATAGATACTCACCTGAAAAATACATTCTTTCCAAGCGAGAAATACAGAAATAACCCCATTTATTTCTTCGACTGTTCGTGATAAACGGAAAAAGTGAGAAAAACACTGCTATCCGTTTTCTGCCTGCTTACCCTCCTGGGTTGCGCATCCTTGCCCACGGTCAAGGATATGGTTCGTGAGCCTGTCGATACCCAAAAACCCCCAAAGATGACGGGGCCGCGAGGTCCGCTCTCCCCAAGGGAAAGCAGGGCGATAATCGAGCGCTTGAAAAGGCAGGCAGGGTCAACAGACATTCTGGAGTCTTATGTCGCTTTAATGGAGGCAATCAGCGGAAGTCCTTTGGTTACCGGAAACAGAGTGACACTGCTTGTCGATGGACCTGCTACCTATGCTGCCATGACCGAGGCAATCCAAAGCGCAACCGATCATATCAATTTTGAAACCTATATTTTTGACGATGACGAGGTCGGTCGTCGCTTTGCTGACCTGCTTTTGAAAAAACAGGCCGAAGGTGTTCAGGTCAATCTCATTTACGATAGTGTTGGATGTTTGAATACCCCGGCTGCTTTTTTTCAACGTTTGCGAGAGGGGGGAATTCAGGCTCTCGAATTCAATCCACTCACCCCACCCATCATGTGGAGATGGCTCACTCACCGGGATCACCGGAAGATTCTGATCGTGGATGGAAAGGTTGCGTTTACAGGGGGCGTCAACATCAGCGGGGTCTATTCGAAAAGCCTTTCTGGCAGATCGGAGGATGAAGATGCGCCCGAATCCTGGCGCGATACACACGTTCGGGTTGAAGGGCCTGCGGTAGCAGAGTTTCAAAAGCTTTTCCTGGACACCTGGGTAAGGCAAAAGGGACCGGAGCTTTCGAGAAAGGAATATTTCCCGCAATTGAAGCAAGAGGGAAAAGACCTTGTACAGGTGATGGGAAGCACTCCTGGCCAGCCGAATCGAATCACTTACATGATGTATCTATCTGCCACCAACTTTGCTGAAAAGTTCATTCATCTGACCAATTCCTATTTTGTTCCTGACAGACAGACGCTGAAAGCTTTCAGCTACGCTGCAAGCCGCGGTGTGGATGTGAAGCTTATCCTTCCGGGGTCTAGCGATGAAAAACTGGTCTGGCATGCAGGCCGATCTCATTATACCCGACTTTTAAAATCAGGCGTAAAGTTGTTCGAACTTGGGGGAACCGTCTTACACGCTAAGACGGCTGTCATAGACGGGGTCTGGTCCACCGTGGGATCGACAAATATGGAATTATGGAGCTTCTTAAGGAATGACGAGGTGAATGCTGTGATTCTGAGCAGGGATTTTGCCGCCGAGATGGAAGCCATGTTCCAAAAAGACCTTTCAGAGTCAAATCAGGTTCTCCTGGAGCAATGGAAGAAACGTCCGCTGACGAGCCGTCTTACGGAGTGGTTTGCCCGTATGTTTTCCCATTGGCTATAAACGATTTCTCTCCCCCCAGAAGCAAGGCGACAGGAAAATGCTTCAGAATATCACCGATATTTACGGCGCCATCACTGGCAGCCTCTTCGCCTGTAATTGCCTCTTTCCATCGAGAGGGGGCATCTTCCGGAAGCAAGATCTGAGTATCGCCCCAAACTTCCCGTCCAAAGGGAAATTCCCCTTCATGCATCAAATCCGTCAAGAACCGGGGGCATAAGACGGGGGAAGCACAAATATCTGAAATCCCCAAGCGAGAAAGATAGTCCACGACCTCACGGGCTTTCTGAAAGTCAAATTCTGGATTGAATTGAATTCGGTAGAATGAAAGAGGTATTCTGCTCATGGGACTTTTATACGGAGGTCATCCCCCAATTTACGAAAACCTTCCACCCAATTTCTGGAGGATTCTTCTCCCGTTTCTGCTCTTCGAAGCATCGTCCCGTAGACGGTTTCCTTCATTGAGAAATAAAGATTCTGTGCCTGCCAGAGATTTGGCGTGTCGGATAGCTGGCGCATTAATGCGAGGGCTTCTCTGATCCTATCCATGCGTGCCAGGTCTTCGGGCCCCTCGATCAACTTTTCGAACTGCCCGTTTACCCAGGCGCTGAAGACGAATTCAATCAGGGGTCGGTCTG
>DATIGG010000188.1:0-2791 GCA_035454825.1 Thermodesulfobacteriota bacterium
CTTCCTGTCTGATCGTATTGATCATATTGATCCGCCATTTTTCTTCTCTCCTTTCTCTCGATTGAATTAGAAACGATATCGCCATTTATAAGACTTTGTTTAATATGAGTCAAAATAATAATTTTTATATTCTCAATAAACAGAATTCATGTTTTTGACGATTTATACCCACAGGAAACCTTCACTGCTTCTTCGATAGGACCGACAAGTCCTTTAATTACGGGGTTGGAAAATCCTCCTGGGCTATCCATAGATCATGCCTTTTCAGGCTTTGTCAGGTAACGGCTTAGGGGAAGGGTCAATAGAGCCATCAGCGCTGTGCCCATGAGGGGAACGGAAAGACCCAGAGAGTCGGTCATTAAACCATAGACCATCGGAGATATCGCACCCGAACCCAGTGTGATGGCGTAATAGAGCCCATATCCTCGTGAGCGTGCACCCGGGGGAATGATCTCCGCAACCGTGGCATAGAGCACCGATGAAGTACCATTCAGCACAACACCCACCGCTGGAAGGATGACCCAGATCCATGGAGAGGGCAACCCAATCAAAGACAGAATCCCAGCAGCTGTCAAGACCTCTGTGCCTACCACCATAGGAACAATTCCGACCCACTCGGCAACAACTCCGCAGGCAAACTTTCCTAAAGCTCCGCCCGCAAAGAGGAGGGTGAGCCCAAACCCGACCTGAGCCACTGGAATTCCTTTCTGCAAGAGGAGGAAAGGAAGAAATGTAAGTAACGCGGTGCGGACTGAAATATCGATGACCCCGATGGTCAATAGGGCTGGAAAGCTCTTGCGGTCCTGTGTCCCCCAGCCCTTCCCCTGCAGTCCAAGTTTCCCTTCAGGCCGATGAGATAGAGGAGGACCCTTCTTCTCCTTAGCCAGAGCCCACAGCATGGCGCCTACTGCAAAACCGCCGATGGAGAGGACTGTAATCGCCTGCCTCCATCCCCAGAGATTGATCATCAATGTCAGCAGAAAGGGTAAGAATACCTTGCCCATATCCCCGGAAAAATTATAAGTTCCCATCGCTGCTCGGCGTCCGGTGACCTCGAAGACCTTTGAGACGAGTGAAGAAGATAGGCCATGCTGACCTGCTGCCGTTCCCTTCGCAACAATGAGAGAAAAGAGAATTCCTGGAAAGGAGTGCACCCTGCTCAGGAGTAAGAATCCGCCCGTCAAACCAAAAGTTCCTGCGCCGATCACTGTCAGTTCTCCAATTCGTTCCGCCAGGAGACTCAGCGGGAATTGGAAGAGACCCATTGATCCTATAAAGACTCCTTTAAGCAGCCCTACCTGGCTGTAAGAGAGGTTGAATTCAGCCGCAATAAAAGGAAGGAGAAGATAGACAGAATCGGTTAAGCCATCGTCAACAAAATGGAAGGCACAGAACGAGAGGAGGGATCGTACTCTATTGCTCTTATCGTGATGAATCAAGTTACTCGCTCTTTGAGCGGGATTATCCGTCAAGAAAAAACAATGGCCAATCACAAGTTGAAATTACACCATTTTGAGATAAGCGATAAGCTCTTCACCTACAAGGGCGGGATTCCTGACGATCCGGACCCCTGCCTTTCCAAGAGCCTCCATTTTTTCTTTGGCTGTCCCTTTTCCGCCCGCAATAATCGCGCCCGCATGGCCCATCCGTCTGCCCGGCGGAGCTGTCAGACCAGCGATAAAAGCCACCACAGGCTTCTTCACATTCTTTTCAATATACTGGGCTGCCTCCTCCTCTGCCGTTCCCCCGATCTCTCCAATCATGATAATGGCCTCTGTACCCGGGTCTTTCTCAAACATCCCCAGGAGGTCGACGAAGTTAAGCCCGATGATCTGGTCTCCTCCAATTCCGACACAGGTCGATTGGCCTACCCCTTTTTTTGAGAGCTGATCCACCACCTCATAGGTCAACGTCCCGCTCCGGGACATGATTCCAGTTTTTCCAGGCTTATGGATGTATCCTGCCATCACCCCTATTTTACACTTCCCTGGAGAAATTACTCCTGGGGTGTTAGGTCCGACAAGGTTTAAACCCTTCTCTTTGAGAATCTTTTTAACCGTGACCATCTCGAGAGTTGGAATCCCCTCTGTGAGGCAAACGATGGTTGACACGTCGACATCTGCAGCCTCCAGAATCGCATCCGCAGCAAATGCTGGAGGAACAAAGATCGCCGAGGCGTTGGCTCCTGTCTCTCTAACAGCTTGAAAAACCGTGTTGAAGACCGGTATGTCATCGACCTTCTGTCCGCCCTTGCCTGGGGTCACTCCTGCCACGACCTTGGTCCCATATTCCACCATCTGCCGGGTATGAAACATCCCCTCATTTCCTGTAATCCCCTGGACAACCACCCTGGTGTTATCACCAACAAGAATGCTCATGTCTTACCTCCAAACTGATAGTAAATGAGTCCGGAGTTCAGAGTTCGGAGACTTAAATCTTTTTGCTCCGAACTCCCAACTAATTACTCCGAACTCTCTTTAGGGCTTGAGCCACTTTTTCTGCTGCATCCTTCATCCCCAGGCCTACTGTAAAATTGAGACCCGATTCATTGAGGATCTTTCGTCCCTCCTCCACATTGGTTCCTTCGAGCCGAACCACCACAGGAGTATTGACCTTCACCTCTCGCACTGCCTCGGTCACTCCCTTGGCCAGAGTATCACACCGGAGGATCCCTCCAAAGATATTGATAAAGACCACCTTCACCCCTGGGTCTGACATCAGAATCTTGAATCCATTCTTCACCATCTCTGCCGTTGCACCGCCACCCACATCGAGAAAATTGGCGGGCTCG
>DATIGG010000189.1:0-23571 GCA_035454825.1 Thermodesulfobacteriota bacterium
CATCTTCGATTCCCTTCTGAATATAACTCTCGCCATGGGCGGAGACGATCGCGGGCTCTTCTTGAAGCAGATATAGGATGACGGACAGGTCATGAGGGGCAAACGACCAGAGGGCATTCTCGTCCTGACGGATGATCCCGAGATTGACCCGCTGGGTATAGATGTAATGGACACTTCCTAATTCGCCTGAGGAGACCATCTCTTTCAGTCGGTCCACGACCGGATGGTAGACCAGGAGATGGCCGATCATCAGAATTCTCTCGCGCCTCCGGGCCAGTTCAAGCATTTCTTCTGCATCCTTTCGGTTGAGGGCCATCGGTTTTTCCACTAACACGTCTTTGTCAGCCATCAAGGCTTTTTTAGCCAGCGGTGCATGAGAAAGGGCGGAGGACGCAATGACAACGCCTCTGACCTCCGGGTCTTCCAGGACAGGGTCTAAACAATCCATGCCCTTTGTCTCGGGAAAGGACCTCTGCATTGACTCTAATTTTGATGAATCCTGGTCACAGATATACTTCAACCGTACGTTGGGAATCTCTGAAAAAACCCGGATATGATTCTTACCCCATGCGCCTGCACCAACCACCGCCACGCCAACCATAGAACCCCCTCAACAATAAGTCTCAATGGTCAATTCACAATGCCCAATTCTCAATGATCAGTAGTCGCTTTTTCAACCCCTTATTGGATGATTTGTCTATTTCTATAATTGGGTCAGATTTCACCTGGGGTGAAGCCTCCCCTCACCCCCTGAACCATGTTAGGTTCAGGGCATTGTCCTGCACCCTATGTGGTGCAGGGCTTGCCCTCCCCCTCCGATGGGGGAGGGGTGCCTGCCTGCCGGGAGGCAGGGGTGGGGGAGGACCAATCATGTTCTTTTTTATACGTTAAGGTTAAATCAATGAATAGTGACCCGTGGTCAACTGTATTCAAATTGATCATGGGTCATTGATCACTCTTCAATGATTGTTTGATGGTTTCAAGCCCATTCTTCTTGGGCAGAAACGAAGATGCCAGGCTACCAGATAGGCATAAATCGACAGTCGCTTCCTCCAGCTCTTAATGAGAAACGCGGTTAATAGACAACCGATCGACACGGAAACAAGTTCAACTACCAATTTGATCATCAGTCCGATGAGAAGAAGAAACCATTGAAAATCACCCCGGTTTTTTCTGAAGAAATGGTAACGGGAATGAAAATATTCTACCTTTGCTTCCCTCTTCTTTGTCTCCGCACCTCTTCCCTGGAAATGAATCACTCTTGCCTGAGGAAGATGATAGACCTTCCACCCTGCCTTCTTCATTCGAAAGCACCAATCGGTCTCCTCGAAGAATAGAAAGTAGTCTTCATCCAAAACGCCAACCTGCTCCATCGCCTCCCGCCTTATGGACATACAGGCGCCGATGACGGAATCCACTTCAAGGGGTCTGACATAGTCCTTCTCCTTGCCAGGGAACTTCTTCGGGAATACCCGTCTCAGGAGGCTTTTATTCAGGAGTTCGGTCGCCAAGGATGGAAAATTGGCGATGGAGTTCTGTCTCGACCCATCCCCATTTAAGAGTTGCGCTCCGGCCATTCCAGCGTCCGGATGGGTTTCCATGAAACGGATGAATTCCTCAATGGCGCCTTGTTTCAATTCTGTGTCCGGATTGAGAAGAAGAAGATATCTGCCCGATGAATGTTTGATTCCCTGATTGGTGGCCTTTGCAAATCCCAGGTTGGTTTCGTTGGCAATCAGATGGATATCTGGAAAAAGTCGTGTTGCATCTTCTGCACTCCCGTCTTTAGACCCGTTGTCCACCAGGATCACTTCCCATAAATTCCTTGCTTCCGATTGGAAGACCGATTTCAGGCAGCGGAGAAGATATTCCTTCGTGTTCCAGTTGACGATGACGATGGACAAATCGGTCAAGGTTTCACAACCTCCAGGGACATCAAATCCCCCCAGCCCATCTGATCCGCAAACCAACAGATTGGGGTGGACAGGGTTCTGAGAAATCGACTTTTCACAACAGATTGGCTTGCCGTGTATCCAGCTCCTCTTTGATATCGATCATTGACGATGTATTGGAGGCTCGCCAAAAAACTCCTCGTTCCAGAATCGAACCAGATGGTCTTTGGCTCCAGGTCGAGGGAAGATAAAAGCCGCTCGATGGTCTTAGGAGTAAAGGTGAAAAGATGCCGTGGAACATCCAAACTAAACCACCTCTGACCAAACAGCCAGTAATGAAGACTCCTTGCATTCTGGATGGAGATGTAAATCCTCCCTTTGGAAACGAGAATTCTTCGGATCTCCTGGAGGGTCTCCCTTGGATTGGGAAGATGTTCCAAAACAAAGCTCATCCGGACTACGTGGAAGAATTGCTCCGGATAGGCTGCTCCGAAAAGATCCCCTGTATACACTGATATTCCTCTCGACCTTGCCCGCTCAGAGGCCTGACCATCCATCTCGACTCCATAGGCATCCCACCCCATCGCTTTCAATTTATAAAGCTCTGTTCCGTTTCCACACCCGATATCCAGGATCCTTCCTCCTTTGATAAATGGAACAGAATGCAGGTATCTCCGCCTGAAGGGAAGCAGGAACTTCTTTCTTAAAAAGCACATCGTCTGTGGCATAGATGCAGGAGGCTCATATCCGAAATAAGCCTCCAGGACTTTCTTTCTAAGCCAGGAATACTCTCGATAGTGGGAGGGATCGGATTCATAATACACACCGGGGTAGAACGCTTTCAATGTGTCTGCATCGGGCTGGGGGTTGATGAAGATAAGATCACATTCTTTGCACTGGACCAGATTAAACTTCCCCGGGACCCCAAAGACCCGGTCCCGTCCCTCAAAGAGGAATTGATGTTGATTAGACCCGCACACTTCACAAGGAATCGTTTTCACAGATTAAGCTACCTTCTCTGCAAGGATGATCAAGGTATTCCCTCCCATGAGAATTTCATCGCTCAATGTTTCATTCAAACGGTAGATCTCTCGCTGTTTCTTGGATGCGGCGTACCCATAAAAGCGTAGAATCCAGGCAAGAGGCCGTAACCAGATCATGTTAGGCTTTGAACGATCCTTCTCAAGTTGGACGACGCGAAATCCGTAATGCTCCATGGCGAATTTCAAGAGCGGATATCCCAGCGGGCTGAGATGGGCCATGGAGAGATCGTTTTTCCAAACCTTTTGAATGGTCTCATGAGAAGGAACCTTTGAATGGCAACCGGTGAAGAGAAAACGCAGCCTTCGCTCGATGTTCAAGAAATTCGGAATAGACAGAAATAACTTACCCCCTTCCTTTAAAACCCTACGGAATTCACGAAGGGTGTTGAAGGGGTTCTCGGTATGCTCGATCCCGTCGAGGCAGATGACGTAATCGAAGGAATGGTCCTGGTATGGGAGGATTTTGTTGAGATCCCCGATCTCGATCGAGAGATCAGGAATAGAAAAATAAGAAGGGCTGATGTCACAACAGGAAACCTCAAACCCTGTCCTTCTCAGTCGGTCAGCCAAGACCCCTGTCCCTGTGGGAACATCAAGGACCCTCCCTCTCGGTTCCTTATCCATCATCGCGGTGACTTTATCGTGGGTCTCGTTCCGGGCCAATGGAACAGCGCCATAGGCCCACGTCGACTCTTTTCCGGTGGGGTCGCTCAACACCATTTCTCCTCAATGACTCCCTGAGGGGAGACATAAAGAATCCCCCTCTCTTTGCTCTTTTGGATGAGTCTGGAAAGAAATCTTCTTTCATCTTGAATCACCGGACGATACGAATGATATTCCCTGTAAAATCTCAGGCGATCCGATCGGGTGAAACTTCTGGGTGTGGAGGTATTGAGCTGGAGAAAGTTTCTAAACAACCTCTTCTCGTCCACCCTTTGGTCCAATTGAACGTCCTCAAGGTCAAGAAGACGGAATTGCCAGCCCCTCCCTTCCTCCAGAACGAGGATATTACACGTTTTCATATCCCGATGATAGAGATCCTTCTCATGAAGACGGGAGAGCCATTGGGCAAAGGTCTTGATAAAAAGCCTCTTTCTCTGGACTTCTCCAAACCCTTTAAAAAGGCATCGATCCATCTCTCGACCCTGTTCGGAGGTCTCCATCAGCAAAAAACTCTCCTTGATTCCAAACCCATCCCTTCTCTCAACACAGGCCATGACCTTCAGAGAAGGAATGTCCCTGATGATGAGGCCATTGCCTGCAATCCAGGCCTTAAGCCCCTTTGAGTTTCGAAAATTCTCCTTGAATCGCTCAATAAAATGAGGGTATTGAAACTGCTTTACACAGATTTTCCCTTCCCCTCTCATAGTGAACAGAGAGACGGTCGATTCTGGAGACCGTTTTACGAGGTCAGAGGGTTTATCGTGGACAAGGGCTTCATGCCTTCTGACAACTACTTTGATCTGATCGAAAGGGAGGTCCCGCCGATGATAAACCATCGTCCCCTCCCCTTTCATCAAAGAAAATTCCGTGCTCTCCTTCAGGCAGCGTTTGGTCCGGCTCTTCCACCAACGCCTTTGGAACTGCTCCATTAAGGAAAGAACTTTTTGAAGGTAGGCTTCTTTCTTCTCCAGATCAAGAGCCTCTTCCCCAAAATAACTTTCCAGAAATCGTAGGAAGTCCTTCCTTCCCCATTGGGACCGGACGGAGTGGAAGAGATGGGCAAGATTCCATAACCTTTGATCCAAGGATACCGATCCCAGGATCCCTGCCCGGTGCAGATCGGTGAGAAAGAAAGATTCCCCATCCCATAAAAAATTCCCACCATGGAGGTCCTTATGAAAAAGGCCAGCATCGTGGAACACTCTCACCCTCTTTGCCAGGGACTCAAAGGGAATATCTATTTTGGCCTGGAGAAGGTCGATCAGGGAAGTCCCAGAGCCGATGGCCTCTGATAGATAGTAACTTTCTCTTACGAAGCCCCAATGCCCCTTCTCCATCCAACCGAGGGGCTTGGGAATCGGAAGGTTTCTCTTTTGCAACTGGCAGGCGATAAACCATTCCTTTTTAGCCCTGGAGGGAAGAAGAAGAAATTTAAATGCCTCTGCCCAGCCTTTTGTCTTATCTCTTTTTAAAAAGAGCCTCTCCCCTGCTGGCAGGCAAAAGAGGGCAGCCCAACGAAGTCTCGACTCCTTGATCACCCGGCCTTCAAGTTTTTGAATAACAAGAACAGGGTCTTGAAAAAAGAGAGGGGGGAGCGCGTCGATGAGATCACTCCTCAGCCATCCCTTGAATTCACCCTTAGAAATTTTTTTGAAGGAAGGTTTACCCACCCTGTACCTTCGAGAAGTATTTAAGAAAACCCCTAACTTCAAAATCTTTTCTCAACAATTTTGAAAAAGCCTCACTTCCTTTTCCATTGAGATGGGCCCAATCGGCATAATAATCCTGTTTGTAGTTGATCTCCGTGATTCTTTCAGTATCATAATCGAGGAACGGAATGTTTCTCTCTCGGGCGATCTTCTTGATGAGTTCAATATTCTTTACCATCGTCGAGGAATCGCGGGCAGGGATGTAATCGGGAATCTGGACAAAAATCACAGGAATCTTCTCCCGCTCAAATTCATCCAGTAATTTCTCAAAGGCCTTGAGCTGGTCCGGGCTGATTTTGGGATTCACCTTATCCGTCTGGTCGAGATCGCGCCGGGTCTCAAAAGGAATGTAACCTTGGTAATATCTTACAGTAGGATAAACATCCCTGGCCCACTTCTTCTTAAATAAACGGGGCATGATCTGTCTTCTCTCGCGAATAAAGGCAAAGCGATTGAGAAGGAGGGTTTTCAAGCTCTTGAGGTCCCGAAATTCCTCCAGAAAAAGTCGGAGTGGAAAATATTTGCTGTCCTGCTCAAACTTTCTCTGGAGAAGCTGGTCATCGAACATGACCCAGTGAACACCATAGATGATACAGGAGGGTTTCTGGTAATTTGGCTTGAAGACCTTTTCGAACCACCTTAAATTGAACTCGGGGCTGGCGCCGTTATAGGCAAAATTGAAAACTTTGACGGAATCCGTTTCGAGATATTTCGGATTGATGCCGTGGGTCGCATGGGAAGCACCCATAATGATCACATCGGCCTTAACCCTGGGATGAAAGGCCTCCTGGTATTGCAAAGGCCAATGGGGATAGATCTCCCGATCCATCCACCAGTTCATCAGGAACAGAATGACCACAAGGATGAGTAAGAAAAGGAGAATTCTTCGATAAGGTACGTTCATCTTTATGCCCTTACCTCTATCCATTCCCCGAAGTCCGTTCATGGTTCGACACGCTCACCACGAACGGACATATGGACCTGATATCCAAATTACTTAGCCGTTCGTCCTGAATGTGTCGAAGAGCAGACGGCGATTTACGACACAGCTCCCCGGAGGGAAGGTCGAGGAACGTCAGAACTGGAAATAGATAAAGGCCTGGTCATTGTATTCGCCGAAAAAAATGAGAAATAAGATACAAACATAGTAGACGGTCCATCTTGCCCAGACCGGTTTCTCCGAAAAGGGATGCCTCATTTTTCCCTGTTTTTCAATGGTCTCGATAAAGATCATCCAGCCTATGGCAATGAGGACGGTAATTAACTCATATTTCGGTAGGACACTGTATAAACTTTCAATGGAGGTCCAAAGGCCGTTTGTAGCCATCAATCCGGTTCCAAGGTGAGTCATCACATAAAAGGCATCGGAGAGATTTCTGGTTCGGAAGATGATCAGGGTGAACCAGAATAAGAAAAAGGTAAAGGCAATCCCCAGCCCGCGATGAAGGACGGGATAATGATCTAACCTCGTCAAGGTCAACCCCCTCTTTCGAAGATTCTCGGTCAAGTCGGAAAGGATGACATAGAGACCATTGAAGGATCCCCATAGGACCATTCCCCAATTGGCCCCGTGCCACAAACCACTCAAGGTGAACGTAAAAAAGATATTAAAATACCATCTCCCTTTGCTGACCCGATTCCCTCCCAAGGGAATATAGACATAGTCCCGAAACCAGGTCATAAGGGAGATGTGCCACCTTCTCCAGAAATCAGGCACCGAAGCAGAGAAAAGGGGTCGATTGAAATTGTCCATGAGCCGAAAACCCATCACCTGGGCTGAACCGATAGCAATGTCCGAATAGCCTGAAAAGTCGCAATAAACTTGAATGGCGAACGAGATCGCAGCGGCGATCAAAGGAAGTCCCGTATACTGAGTCGGATCGCTATAGACTTTATCCACGACAAGGGCCAGCTTATCGGCAATCACGACCTTTTTGAAAAATCCCCAGACCATGAGCTTCAATCCATCGATGACCCTCTGAAAGTCGAAGGAATGTCTTTCATAAAACTGGTGGATCAGATTGCCTGGCCGCTCAATGGGCCCCGCCACCAATTGGGGATAAAACATCACGTACAAAGCGTAGATGCCAAAGTGGTGCTCTGCTTTATAGTTCTTTCGATAGACTTCAATGACATAGCTCAAGCTCTGGAAGGTATGGAAGGAGAGTCCGATGGGCAAAATCAGGGAGAGGTTCTCGATGGAATAATTCCAGTGGAAAAAACGCGCAACCTGGCCAAGATTGGAGTTAAAGAAATTGAAATATTTAAAGATGAAAAGAACCGTACAGGTGGAGACAATGCTGATAATCAGATACCATTTTCTCCGCTTTCCCTCAGACCTCTCGATGAAAAGGGCCGCTGTGTAATCGATGGCAATGGTCAGGGCCAGGACCAGAATATAGACCGGTATAAAGGCCATATAAAAGATACAACTGGCCATCAAAAGGAAGAACCACCGGTAGGCATGCGGAATCAAAAAATAGAGAGTCGTCACCGCGGGAAAAAAGAGGAGGAATGAAAAGGAATTAAAAAGCATACGTTATTTGGCCCTATTCATTTCTTGGGTGCTCTGTCATTCCTGTCCCGGTTTACATAGGGATAAACTGCAGCAGGATTTTAAGGGTGAAAAGCCGACTAACCCCATCCCCTGAACCATGTTAGGTTCAGGGCTTTGTCCTGCACCCTACGTGGTGCAGGGCTGACCCTTCCCCTGAGGGGGCTGTGTCGCAAGTCCGTTCATGGTTCGACAGGCTCACCACGAACGGACCACGGCACATTAGAAATCAACTACTTAGCCGTTCGTCCTGAGCGCGTCGAAGGGCGAGCGGCGAATTGTGACACACTCTCGAAGGGGAGGGAAATCACTATGGACCTCCTCCTGAAGGTTTTGAAGGGGAGAGGTATCTATTATGTTCCGCCCCCTTCAAGGGGGAGGTCAGAGCCTGCCCCGTACTCGATGCGGGGAGGGGGATGGGGTATCTGTCGGAGTCCCGCCGATGGCGGGATCAAAGTTACCATAACGTCAGCAGCAGGTTAGACATTTGACATTTGGATTTATTAGAGTCGAAGGTAATCTATGAAACTCAAGTCCCTTGAGGCGGTTGGCTTTAAATCCTTTGTGGATCGTCTCTCTCTCGATTTTCCAGAGGGCATCACAGGCATTGTGGGCCCGAATGGCTGTGGAAAGTCAAATGTCGTGGATGCCGTGCTCTGGGCGATTGGAGAACGAAGCGCCAAACACCTCCGGGGTCGGATGATGGAGGACGTTATCTTTGGGGGGACCGATGGCAGAAAGCCTCTCGGAATGGCAGAAGTGAGTCTGAGCTTCTCGAATGAGGATGGCTTTTCTCCGAAAGGATATGAACCGTACAGCGAAATCACGGTGACCCGCCGATTCTATCGGTCAGGAGAGGGTGAATATTTTATCAATAAAATTCCCTGCCGGTTGAGGGATGTTACGGATCTCTTCCTGGATACTGGGATTGGAGTGAACGGGTATTCGATCGTTGAGCAAGGCCGGGTTGAGAACCTCATCAACGCCAATCCTCAGGACCGGCGGTTTCTGATCGAAGAGGCAGCCGGCATCGCCAAATACAAGGAACGAAAGAGGCTTGCCCTGATGAAGATGGAGGCCGCTCAGCAGAACCTCCTTCGCATCCAGGATATCATCGCCGAGGTAAAGCGGCAGATCGTCACTCTCGAACGGCAGGTGAAACGGGCAGAAGAGTACAAGGCGGTTCGCAAGGAGATCCGCGAGATCGAGATCCGCTTTGCCCTTCAGGAATATGGGGAGCTTTCAGAGAGGGGAGAGGCTGCCAAAGGTTATCTCAAGGCCCTTCAGGAAAGAGACGCGGGAATCTCCACCCAGGTGTCCGAGCAGGAGATCTCCATTGAAAGCATGAGGCTCAAGGGCTTGGAGGAGGAGGAAAAACTCCGGTCCCTCCAACTGGAGGTTTTTGAGCTGAGTCGAAAGGCCCAACGCTTGGAGAACGAGGTCGAATTCCTGCGGAGGGAAAGAGAAGGCTTTCAAAAGCAGGAGGCTCAATGGATCGATGAGGTGAGAGAGTCCTTCCGTGCATGGAGAGGGGCCCTTCGAGAGCGAAAGAGGGCCGAAGAGTTTCGAAAGGCCCTGGGGGAGGAGTGGCAACGAAGTGGTGCAGGGCTCCAGGAGATGGAATCCCGCTTCAGCGATCGTAAAGCGGCGTACCAGTTATTCTTAAATCAGCTAGAGGATGAGAAGGGGAGGTTGATCGATACCCTTACCCAATTGACTTCGCTGAACAATCGCCTCTCCCACCTCGAAGAAAGAAGAGAAGATTTTCAAAAACGGATTCGAGCCCATCAACTCGAATCTGAAAAAACGAGGACCGGTCTCATTCAATTAGAAGAGAGCTTGAGGGAGAGAATCAGAGAAAAGGAACTGGGCCAGTCGCTTCATTCGATCCTTCATGAGGAGAAGACGAGATTGGAAGGAGAGGCCGGAAGACTCAAAGGGATCTTGCTTCAGAGGCAATCGGAGCGTTTCGAAAAGGAAGAGAGATTGAGGCAAAACCGCTCTCGTTATCTTTCGCTCAAAGAGCTTCAAGAAAATTTTGAGGGCTATGAAAAAGGGGTGAAATCCCTCCTCCTCCGAAAGAAGGAGGACCAGGAGTTTTGGAAAGGGATCGTGGGTGCAGTGGCTGACATTTTGGAGCCTGAGCCAAGATATGAAATCTCTTTAGAAGCGGTTTTGGGCCCGCGATTGCAGGCCTTAATCGTCGAGAAGAGAAAGGAGGGAATCGAGGCGATCGACTTCCTGCGGAAGGAGTCCTTAGGCCGTGCCCATTTCATCCCAAGGGAGGTTCGTGGAAAAGGGATTGAGGATCAGGCACAGATCGCTCTCTCGGGAGAGGAAGGGGGAAAGCCCTTCCCCCTCCTCCGCTTCGTTAAGGTGAAAGAGGAGTTTGCTTCGGTTGCAGAGTTTCTCATGGGGGGTATCGGCGTGGTCGAGTCTCGGGAAGAGGCCCTCCAGTGGATGGAGAGAGATGGAAGTTTTGACATCTTCGTCACTCTCGAAGGAGATATCCTTGAGCGCTCCGGAGTGATCTCCGGTGGAAGTCGGGATCAAGGATTGGGACTCCTCGAGCGGCGGAGGGAGATCAGGGAACTGGAGGGAAGGATCGCAGAGGGAGAGAAAGGATGCCAAGCGGCACTCGAAGAAGAGAGAGGTCTCCAGGGGGAGATTACATCGAACGAAGTGCTCCTGGAGCAGAGAAAAAAGGAGATCCAGGAAAAAGAGATCGAACTCTTCCATAAGGAAAAGGATTTGGAACAGTTAGGAAGAGAGATCTCCCAGTTCCAGGAGAAGATGGAAGTCCTTCAGTTTGAGGGGAAGGAGCTCGAAGAAGAAAACGGAGAAATCGAAAGGGAGAAAGAAGAAGCCTCTCTGCAGAGGGAGGTCCAGGAAGGAATCAAGAAGGAGAGAGAAGAGACGGTTCAGTCCCTCAAGGGACAGGCCGATATATTGCGAGAAGAGATCGAACAGTTAGGCGGAGAAATCACCGAGAAAAAGGTCTCCCTGGCCTCTCTTGAAGAAAGACAGAAGGGGATGGAGAACCAGATCCTTCACCTTTTCGAAGCGCAGAGAACCTTAAAGGAACAGGTCCTCAGGCGGGGGAAAGCCATTAGAGAGGGGAGGGAGAATGACACGTCTCTCGCCGGCAAGATCGAACAGTGCGAAAGCGAGCTTGACCAAATCCTTTCCGAGCACCGGCAGAAAGAAGGGACCCTAACCGGGCAGAAGGAAAGGGTGGAGGTCCTTTCCAATGAATGGAAAGAGGCAGAGGCCTCCTCCAAATATCTGCGCCATGAGCTGGAGGAGGTCCGGCAGAAGATCCATGAAGAGGGAATTCGGGCTTCTGAGATTCAGATGAAACTTCAACTTCTCCAGGAATCGATGAGAGATCGATACGGGACAACGCTTTCTGCCTCTCTCGGAACAGATGCTGGCGAGTTTCCAAAGGAAGAGATGGCAAAACGGCTGGAGGAGTTGAAGAAGGCTTTGGAAGGGTTTGGAGAGGTCAATCTGATGGCCCTCGAGGAATATCAGGAACTCAAAAGCCGGCACGACTTCTTGGCCGAGCAGCAGAACGATCTTCAGCAAGCCCTTGATGTCTTGCGAAAAACGATTGTCCGGATCAATCGAACCACGACCAAACGGTTTTTGGAAACGTTCCATCTCGTAAACGAGAGATTTAAAGAAGTCTTTGCCAGACTCTTCAAGGGTGGCCAGGCCAGCCTCATTCTCATGGACGAGCAGGATATTGCCGCGACGGGCGTGGATATCATTGCTCAGCCTCCTGGAAAGAAACTTCAGAATATTGATCTCCTCTCCGGAGGAGAGAAAGCATTGGTGGCGATTGCCTTGCTCTTTGGGCTCTTCATGATCAGGCCGACGCCCTTCTGTCTGCTCGACGAGGTTGATGCACCGCTCGACGATGCAAACATCAATCGCTTCATCGAACTGGTCAAGGATTTTTCAAAAACCTCCCAATTCATCTTCATCACTCATAACAAGAGGACGATGGAGACTGCCAATACCCTTTATGGCATCACCATGGAAACACCAGGGGTTTCGAAGATCGTCTCGGTCCGTCTGAATTAATGCAATTCAGGATTCAAGGATTCGAGGGGGCAAGAAAAAAGTCATGATTTAAAAGTAAAAAAGCTTTGGTCACCTCCCCGGAGGGAATGCCTTATTCTTAAGGAGGAAAGTTAAATGTTTCAGGGGAAAACGGTCTTTGAAATATTTCAAATTGGCGGGTTCACGATGTATATTTTATTGTTCTGTTCCTTCATCTCCGTTACCATCCTTCTCGAAAGACTGCTCTATTACAGAAAGTTGTCTAAAACAGGGAGAACGGAATTTATGAATAAAATAAAGAGGGCTTTGAAAAACGGCCATCTGGAAAGGGCCATGGAGATATGCAAAGACGTTTCTGCCCCTTTCTCCAATGTCATTCATTCTGGCCTTGAGCTCCATGGTCGCCATGGAAAAGAGATATCGAATGCCATGGAGCGAGAGATCACCATCGAAACCGCAAAATTAGAGAGGTACACAAGTATCGTTGCAACCATTGGAAACACGGCTGTTTACATCGGGCTTTTTGGAACGGTTCTCGGGATCATCCGGGCCTTCCATGACATTGCTTCAGCCGGGGCCGGTGGCATGGCGATCGTCATCGGGGGGGTTGCAGAAGCCCTGGTTTGCACGGCCACGGGGCTCTTTGTGGCAATCCCTGCAGTCGTTGCCTACAATTATTTCACCAAGCGAGTGGAGCGTTTTATCGATGACATGGAATTATGCGCATCGGAATTGATCGACCTGATCGGTGGAGAATAAAATCAGATGAACCGAAAAATGAGAAAACCCAAAATAATGGCCGAGATCAATATTACACCTTTTACCGATGTCGTCCTGGTTCTTTTGATCATCTTCATGATTGCCACGCCTTTTATCTATCAATCGAGTATGAACGTTCAACTCCCGCAGGCATCTAAATCTGAAGAGACGACCCGGGATATGATCGTCACCATCACCGCCCAGGGCGAGGTCTTCCTGGATAATGCAAAGATGGATTTGAGAACGTTGAAGGGGAGGCTTTCAGCAGCAGTCAGGAGTAAACCCCAGACTTCCGTGATCATCAATGGAGATAAGAATGTCAGGTATGATTCGGTGATCCAGGTCATGGATGTGATAACACAAGCCGGTGTGAGAAACCCGGGGTTAGGAATAGAACTGAAGAAATGAGGAGTTTGAGACACGGAAATAAGTCTCTCCATCTTCCGGTAGGTTCATCTCCTTTTGAGAGGAGTGGACTGTTAAAGACCGGTTTTTTCTCACTCCTTCTTCATATGGGGCTGGTTCTCTTCCTGATGCTCAATCTCATGTCGCCCTATAACCGAGACAGCCATGCCGTTTATCGAGTAACTCTACGACCTTTCTCGCCTCCAGGAGACGGAAATCCACCGGGCGGGTCCAGAGGAGCTTCAGGGAAACCTGGAAGCCCTTCTGTTCCTCCGACAGTTGAAAAGCCTGCTCCTGAAAAGATCTCTAAAGGGAGTGAAACGGTTGAAACCCCCAGATCAAGCAGGAAAAAGATGGAAAGGGCTGAAAAGAAAGAAGCCCTTGCTTCCATTAAAAAGCAAAAGAATTATGACCCGTTAAGGGAAACCAAGCTTGTTGAAGGGTTAAAAAAGACCGATAAAAAAGTGGAGAGAGTTGAAAGAGAAAGGGGAGCCGGGAAGTCTCTTCAGGAAGCTATCGATGAGATTCACAAGAAGGCAGCCCTCGACGAGATTCAGAAAAAAGTGGCCCGTCGAAGCAGTGGAGAGAAGAGAACGGAAGAGGAGCCATCCCCATCCTCATCCCTGGGCCCGGTCTCCTCATCCTCCAAAGGGGCACCTCTGATCGGATCTGGAACGGGGACAGGATCAGGAAAGGGAACAGGGACGGGGACAGGGACAGGAACAGGGTCGGGCTCAGGCTCAGGAGGCTCACCCTGGGGATCAGCGGGATTAGAGTCCAAGCTGAACGATTACTACAGTTTGATTTGGACAAGGATTAAAGAAGGTTGGACGCTGCCTGAAAACCTGCCCAAGGAGAAGGCTGATTTGGAGGCCATCATTATCGTTGTCATCGAGAAGGGAGGGAAGATCCAGAAGTCCTGGTTTGAAAAAAAGTCGGGCAATACCCTTTATGACCAGATGGCCATGCGAGCCATTAAGAAGGCTGAACCTTTCCCTCCTATCCCTAAAGAATTGAGTGAGGATTCCCTCGAGATTGGGATCCGCTTCTATCCAGAATAAAAGAGAGCTCTGAAAAACTAATTTTCGCTCTCTTGATTACGGAGATTCCAGAAAATGATTACATAGATTTTTCTTTGCTTCCACTGCTTTTCTAATCGAGTAATTATCTCATAATCGTTGTAATCAGAGATTTTCTGGGCTCTTTCAGAAATCTCTAAAAAAAGTCTTGACAAAAGATTTTTTTAAGTATTTAATACACTTCAAATTCTCTTTCCTTCGGTAAAGAAGCATTTGGTGTCTACTTAAGAGTCTCGGCGTTCTTATTCCAAACAAGACATAACCACTCTTTTAAGGGGGGAAGAGAGGTGACATGCGATTTAAAGAAGCCTGGTTTTCAAAGTGGCAAAGCCAGGCTTTTATTTTTTCTTCAGATCAAAAAAATTCAGAAGGAGGTGAGGATATAACATAAGAATATTATTTACAAAATAGAAAAGGAGGTCTGTATGCAACCGGATGCATCTACTCTAATGTTTCCATGGTATGTGTGGTGGGTCTTGATCATCGGCTTGACGCTGATGACCTTTATCGGAACGTGGATCATCACAAGGAGGTGGGAAGAATGAATCCTCAATTTTTGCCTGTACCACAAGCCACAACAGGTATGGCTGTCGGTTCTGCCATTGGCATTGGAATCCTATTGTTGATTTCCGTTGTCTTAGGCTATCTGGGAAAGAGACAATGGAAAACCTTTGAGGAGTATCTCGTTGGCCGTAGGGATATTGGCCCTATCATTACAGGATGCGCGCTTTCCGCCTCTTACCTCTCCGGGTGGGCCTTCTGCGGGAGCACAGGGATTGTCTATTCTGTCGGCTTTTCGGGTATGTGGTTTGCAGGAATCTGGAGCCTTTTAGGCCTAATCCCGTGTATCTGGCTTGCATCCAAAAAGACAAGGGAATTTTCGTCGAAACTTGGGGCAGCCACTTTGCCCGAAACGATCGGGAAACGGTTTGAATCCAAGGCGCTTCAAACGATCATTGCTTTATGTATGCTTTACTTCCTATTTATGTATTCCATTGGGCAGCTAAAAGCCGCAGGCGGTGTTTGGTATGCGGTCACAGGGCTTCCACCCCTCTGGTGCCTCTTGCTCTCCGTATTTATTGCATGGCTCTACATGGTCTTGGGTGGGTATGTAGGAACTCAATGGTCCATGGCATTCCAGGGTGCATTCTTGGGTATTGTAGGCGCCGTGTTGGGGATATTGGCCATCATTTCTGCGGGGGGGTTTTACGAAATATCCTCTAAATTGTTTACAGAGCCGAAAGTGGGTCCGGCATTGATCAAGCTCATGAGGCCTGAGCTTCCGCAGGTGGGCCCGACCCAACTCTTTTCAAGTCTTGTCGGTATTCTGGCAACCCCTGTCATCTTTTTCACCATGGCGATTGGCTTCCCCCATAATGTCAGCCGATTCCTTGGAATGAGAAAGATGTCAAAGAAAGACTATTTCTGGCTTGTCTTTATCGTGTGGATGATTGCAGGCATACCCATTATGCTCGATTGCTCAAGCAATGGGCTTGTTGCAAGAATGCTGTATGGGGATCAGCTCTTAAAGATTAAGCCGTGGCAGGCTGACCTTGCGGCACCGATGCTTGCCCATGCAGTCGGGGGGATCCCGCTAATGGTTCTGTACGTCATGGGTCTCTTCGCGGCTGCATTGTCTACGTTGGCGGCCATGGTTTTCATCATGAGCGCCAATATTACAAGGGATGTCATTAAGCTATGGGCACCCCAGGTTTCTGACAAAAGCATGCTTAACCTTGGCTATTTCCTCGTGGCCCTTTTCCTCTTCCTGCCCTTCTACTGGACCCTTGTGGCAGCGCCTCCCCTTCTTGCGATCTTTATGGGGATGGCCGCCATGGGCCTTGGAGCAATCTTCTTCTTTGTCACAGCCATCTCCTATTACTGGAAAGGCGCGACGAAATGGGGAGCCATGTGCACGGTCATCTATGGGACCGTCATGAGCGCTCTCGGAGGATATTTCGTTCTCTTTAAGAAGCCGCCCGCGGTAGGCATGGGTACCTGGGAGTGGGTTCTTGTGGCTGGCTGTTTCATCTTATATTTTGGTGTGAGCTTTATGACCAAACCACCCTCTGAGAAAACCATCGCGCTTCTTTTCCCGGCAAAAAAGTGAAAAGAAGTTTCGAAGATGAGGGGGCTTTTTTCTGGCCCCCTCTTTTTATGTTTAGTGCCAACTATTCTATCTTTTCGAAGTGGTGTTATAATTTGTTTACGATGTTTTATGTCTGATGCACTCCCTCTGGATCAGTTAAAGGATTTTATAAGAACTGTGCCGCCTTTCCATCTCCTTGCAGGAAGTGCGATTGACGAACTGGTTCGGACCCTCGTCATCGAATACTTTCCGAAAGGAGAGATCATATTGAATCCCGAGGGACCACCCACTCAGTTTCTTTATCTCATCCGCTCAGGGGGAGTGAGATTTCTCCTGAAAGAAAGAGATCAGGGAGGGTTGGAGAAGGTTTATGATTATCGGGATGAAGGCAACTTTTTTGGTCTCCTTTCACTTCTAAGCGGCGAGCCCTCCCCATTTACTATCCTCGCGGAGGAAGATACCCTCTGTTACCTCCTCAAAAAGGAGGTTTTCAAGAAACTCTTGGATGCCTATCCAGACATCTTCCTCTATTTCACGGCAGGACCGAGTAAAGGGTTTAAGCAGTTTCATTCCGGTGGCATTACCCCCGAACCTCTGGGTGGCAAAGGACTGGAGGTCGAACAGGTCCTCTTCACGGGCCGGGTCAAAGAGGTGATGCATACGAATGTGCTTACCTGTCCGCCTGACGAGACGATTGTGGGTGTTGCCCGTCGAATGACCAACATGGGTGTCGGTTCGGTGATTGTGGTCGACGATATCGGCGTTCCCATCGGGATTGTCACTGACGGAGATTTCCGGAGCAAGGTCCTGGCTTCAGGGAAATTGACGAATGTCCCTGTCATCGACGTTATGAGTCGCCCGGTCCAGTCCATCCCGCCTGAGGCCTTCTGCTTTGAGGCTATTCTCTCCATGATCATCAACCGGATCAAATACCTCATTGTGATGGACGGTCTCAACCTTCTCGGGATCATTTCGGAGCACGACCTGATGGTTTCTCAAGGAAATAACCCGGTTGCTGTGATCAAGGGAGTTCAACAGGCAACCAGTGTCGATCAAGTCGTTGTGATTCGGAAGAATATCGATCGGGCCATGAACGTCATTCTCGAACATGGCGGAATGGCGAAGGACATCTGTGAGCTGATTACCACCTTAAACGATCATCTGACTCAGAAGATCATTGTCCTGGCTGAAGAGGCCATGCTCAGGGAGGGTCTGGGCCGGCCTCCGGTCCCCTATGCCTGGGTAGCCCTGGGCAGCGAGGGCAGACGGGAACAGACCCTCAGGACGGATCAGGATAATGCGATCGCTTTTGGCGATGTCTCTCCTGAAAAAGAGGAGGAGGTTCAACGCTTTTTTCTTGATCTTGCAGGAAGAGTGGTCTCTGGATTGGAACGATGCGGGTTTCCCCGTTGCAAGGGCGGGATCATGGCCGTCAATCCGAAATGGTGCCAGCCCTTTCGAGTCTGGAAAGATTATTATCGCCATTGGATTGTCGATTTCGATTATCCTCCCGAAGAGACCCTTCAGACGATGATCTTCTTCGATTTTCGGCCTATCTACGGACAATACGATTTTATGAAGATTACCGAATTCATCTCTGAATGTCTCGATCAAAGGGAGAGTTTTCTGAGGGACATGGCCGAGATTTCTGTGCTTCACGAAACCCCTCTTGGATTCTTTAAACAATTGGTGGTTGAGAAATCAGGAGAGCATAAGAATCAGCTCAATTTAAAGATGAATGGATTGACCCCACTGGTCGATTCCATCCGGACCCTTGCCCTAAGCCAGAGAATTTTTGAGACCAACACGCTCGACCGCATTTCAACCTTGGTCGAAAAAGAGGTTTTTACCGAGGCAGAAGCCGATGATCTGAGGGATGCGTTTAATGTGATCATGCTGGTGCGAGTCCGCCATCATGTCAGCGCAATCCACCGGGGAGACGAACCTGACAACTATGTCAATCCTGCCGATCTCAGCATCATTCAACGGACCATGCTAAAGGAGGCATTTAAAACAATCGACAAAGTGCAACGCATGCTCGAATTACGTTATGATATTAAATAGTTGATTTCCACATTTGGCGTACCTTATCTTTTTTAGCCCCTCGCCATCAAGGCAAGGGGCGCTGGGTTTGTTTCAGTGATTTGAATTTGGAGTTTGGAGCTTATTTGCATCTTGGAATTCGTAATCTGGGATTTGCATGAGATTGGTCTGGTTTCGGTTTAAAAAGGCTTATTATCTCTACCTTTTACGACGAAAAAAAATCCCAACCGTAATCCGGAATCATCTTGAAACCTGCCGCTCTCTCGATGTAAAGCAGCCAATTCTGAAAACTGATTTTGTCGTCTTTGATACGGAGACCACGGGGTTGCATGCAAAAAAGGGAGACCGAATCATTTCGATCAGCGCGCTCCGGCTCAGCCATGGCCGGATCGACCTTTCAGATACGTTTCATGAACTTATCAATCCCAATCGGAATATTCCGTCAGAATCAGCGGTGATACACGGAATTCTTCCCAGGATGGTTGACGGAAAACCCTCGCTCGAGGAGATTTTACCAAGCTTTATCGCGTATATCGGCTCGTCCATCCTTGTCGGACACCATGCGTGGCTCGACATGACCTTCTTAAACCGGGAAATGGTCCGTCTCTATGGGTTTCCGATTCAAAATCTTGTTTTGGATACGGTCCTTCTCGATCAGGCCTTTCGTTGGGAAAAGACTTCTTCTTCCAGGAGCACGATGCGAGTTGACAGTAGCCTGATCGCTTTGGCGGAGCGATACCATGTCCGGATTGAGGGACATCACTCCTCTTTTGGAGATGCCTTGACTACAGCACAAGTTTTTCAACAGATGTTAAAACATGCTCAAAGGCAAGGAATAGTCTCTCTGAAAGATCTTTTAAGGAAAGCGTACCATCCGATGAGCTTGCATCCTGAAGAAGTGTCTTCGATGTAGATTATCTTCAGTGATTTTTAGGAGATGGAAAAAAAAGCTTGACAACAAAGGCAGTTGTGATATTAAAGTCTTTAGATGGTGAAACTATTCACATTCAATGAGGGCTCATCGGAAGGAAAGTTTCTTATTTATCTGTTGTCATTAGGGATAATAAAAAGGAGGAGAGGCTATGGCTATGAAGTATTGGGATGAGAAATTTGAGGCAATGCCAGAAGAGGAAATGAGGAAATTTCAGCTGGAGTGCTTAAGGAAGACGGTCAAATGGGTCTACGAGAAGATTCCTTTTTATAAAAGAAAAATTGATGAAAAAGGGATCAAGCCGGAGGACCTGCGGACCCTTGAGGATCTTTCCAAATTCCCTTTTACCGTCAAGACAGACCTGAGAGACAATTATCCCTTTGGCCTTTGTGCGATACCCCTGGCTGAGGTGGTCCGAATCCATGCCTCTTCCGGAACGACAGGGAAGCCGATTACAGGGCCCTACACGGCAAAAGATCTGGATCAATGGACCGAATGCATGGCTCGTTCTCTTTATGCACACGGTGTCCGGGCAAATGATATCTGCCAGAACTCGTATGGGATGGGACTGTTCACCGGAGGACTGGGCTTTCATCAGGGCGCCACGCGCATCGGGGCTGCGGTCATTCCCATCTCGTCCGGACAGACGGAGCGCCAGATCATCATCATGAAAGATTTCGGCACGACCGTCCTGTTCAGTACGCCCACTTATGCCCTGACCATTGCTGAGAGGGCCGAGGAGATGGGTGTCAAGCTGAGAGAATTACCCCTTCGGGTTGGGAGCTTCGGTGCCGAGCCATGGACGATCGAGATGAGAAAGGAGATCGAGCAGCGAATGGGAATTAAGGCCATGGAGTGTTATGGATTGACCGAGTTTGGGGGGCCAGGCACCGGGTTCGATTGCGTCGAACAGAATGGCCTTCATCTCAATGAAGACCATTTTATAGCAGAAATCATCGACCCTGTGACAGAACAAGTCCTTCCCGTTGGAACGAAAGGGGAATTGGTCTTTACA
This sequence comes from Thermodesulfobacteriota bacterium, assembly GCA_035454825.1. Classification (GTDB taxonomy): domain Bacteria; phylum Desulfobacterota; class BSN033; order BSN033; family UBA1163; genus DATIGG01. The sequence goes on from DATIGG010000189.1 coordinate 20,251, forward strand.
GCCATTCAGCGGGAGGCGATGCCCCTGATTCGTTACAGAACTCGAGACATCACCACGTTACGGCGAGAAAAGTGCTCTTGCGGAAGAACACTTCTTAAAATGGATAAGATCTATGGTCGGAGTGACGACATGCTCATTATTGGCGGGGTCAATGTCTTCCCCTCCCAGATCGAGAGCATCCTTTTAGAAATCCCTGAGGTTGAGCCTCAATATGTGATCATCGTCAGAAAGAAGGGCTATCTTGATCAACTCCATGTGGACGTAGAGGCAAAGAAGGAAGTCTATGACAGGGGACCTCAAAAAATCTCTGAGGTCGAGAAGATGATCGAAGGAAAAATGCGAGGGATGATCGGTATCGGGATGAAGATCCGCCTCGTGCCTCCCAAGTCGATCACGCGAAGCGAAGGCAAAGCCAAAAGGGTCTTTGACGAGCGAAAACTGTAACTTGCTTACCCCCTAACGGAGGGGTAATTTTAACTATCTTTGGTTAAAATAAGGTATAGCGGTTGAAGATAGGATATGTGGAGAAATGCTTTTTGTATTGGGGATCGATATTGGCTCAGCCTCATCAAAAGGAATTGCCCTTGGTGATCAGGGACCTCTGGGCTTCTTTGAATGCCCCTCCGGGGGAGATTTCAAGCTTACGGCCGACAGGATAAAACAGGAGTTACTCTTTCAGGTCGGGATCCCAGCAGACAATATTTCTCGGATTGTTGCCACAGGGTATGGATCAAAGTTGGTGGCCTACGCAAATGAAGTAAAGCCAGATATCGTCTGTCACGGAAAAGGCGTTTTTTCTCTTCTCCCTTCTGTGAGGACCATCATTGATGTGGGGGATCTTTATACGAAAGTCCTCCGTATAGATGCCCAGGGAAGCGTCCATAAATTTTTGTTGAGCGGAAAGTGTGCCGGAGGGAGTGGAAGAATTCTGCAGGTCATTGCAAAGGTGCTCCAAGTCAAGGTGGAAGAAATTGGTGAGTTGTCTTTAGCATCCAGGAAGAGAGTTGATTTTAACACTGGATGCGCCGTTTTTGCGGAGTCGGAGGCAATCTCCCGAATCTCCGAAGAGGTGAAGAAAGAAGACCTTCTGGCAGGCATACACAGGGCACTTGCAGCCCAGATCAATAGTTTGGCGGAGAGAATAGGTGTTGAACAGGATGTGGCCATGGTGGGGGGTGGCGCGAGAGATGTGGGTCTGGTCCATGCCCTAAAGGAAACCATGGGTCATGATATCCTTGCACCTCCAAGGCCGCAGTTAACGGCCGCGTTAGGTGCGGCGATTATTGCCCTGGAAAGTGTAAAACAAAGTTCGGGGTCACATCAGAGTAAGGAGAGGGCTATATGAGTGATCGGCCAAGCAACATTTTTTTGACGGTAGAAAGGTATTATAAGGACTATGGAGTCAGGGCGAGGGAGCTAAACGCTGAAGGGAAAAAGGTCATCGGTTATATCTGCTCCATGGTCCCTTTGGAAATTATCACCGCAGCCGGGTGCATTCCTTTTCGAGTAAGAGGAGATATTCACGAGCCTATTACGACAGGGGATACACTCCTGGAAACCATCGTATGTCCTTATTACCGCAGTTGCTTCGACCTCTCAACAAAACAAAAATATGACTTTCTCTCCGGTCTGGTGATCCCTCACGGCTGTGACAGCATGGTGAGGAGCTATAGCGTCTGGAGTTATGCTCTGCCTTTTCCCTATTTTCATTTTGTCAACATTCCGAGCGTCTGCGGAGAATCGTCCTTTGAATTCTTAAATGCAGAGTTAAACACCTTCAGGAAGAGTCTGGAGAAATTTGTTGGAAAGGCGGTCACCGATGAAGACCTGGCTCAAGCCATTCGAATCCATAACGAAAGCAGAGACAAGGTGAGAAGCCTCTATGAATTCAGAAAGGCAGATCCGCCTCTCATCTCTGGCACAGAATTGACAAGGGTGTTGACCGTCGGGTCAAGCTTACCGATGGATGAAGCCAATACCCTGTTTGACCAGGTTTTGGCAGAGATGGGCCGAAGAGAGAAATCCCCACTTGAAAAAGGTCCTCGGATTTTCATCGATGGGGCCTGTCTTGACAACATCGAACTGATTAAGCTCGTGGAAGAGATCGGAGGCAACGTGGTGGCCGACACCATTTGCAACGGAACCAGGGACTACTTTCCCCGGACGGATGAAGGAGGAGATTCCATCGATGCCCTCTCCCATCGGTATCTGGGTAAGATCAACTGTCCCAAGACTTACAGGGAGAACAAGGCGGGTACCTTTCAGGGAGATGTTGATTCCCGATTTGGTGACATCGGAGCCTATGCCAAGGAATTTAAGGTAGACGGTGCCATTCTTTACGTATACAAATACTGCGACCCCTTTGGCTTTGAGGTTCCCGCAAGAAAAGCGTACTATCAGTCGATTCGTGTCCCCCTTCTTTATCTGGAGGATGTCTATTCTGCGGGTACGATGGGGCAGCTCAAAACCAGGATCCAGGCCTTTCTCGAAATGATCGGCTAACGCAAAGGCCTGTTTCAACCCCCCTCCTTCCTTTTATAAGAGGTGCGGAGGGGGACTAAATTTGCACGGGAGGGTTTAGATCATGGCTGAAGTACAAAAAGAGGTAAAGCCGAAAAAGCGGATGACGGCCACTCAGGCAGCCGCTTCCATCGGTCCCATGGTCAAGGAATTCATTACGGGCACCATCCGGGCACGAGCAGAAGGGAAACAGAAATTAGCCTATACCTTTATCGTCTGCCACCATGAGGAGATCTTACGAGCGATGGATGTGCTCCCTCTGTGGACAGAGAATTTTGCAGGGATCTGCGGGGCGAAACGAGATTCGGAAAGGTTTCTTCAGAGAGCGGAATCCCTCGGCCTTTCCCGTTCCTTGTGCACCTATGCCCTTTGCGGGATCGGGTTTGACCAATGGAGGGAGGAATTGGGTCAAATGCCCCCGGATGCTCCATGGGGAGGGCAGGCAAGGCCTGATTTCATGATCTCCAGCGGACAGATTCTCTGCGACCCGAGAGCGAAGTGGTACCAGGCCTCTCAGCAATTCATGCCGAACGTCCCGATCTATAATATTGACCTTCCTTATCCGATGTTTGAGAGGGACCGGGATCACCGCGAAGTCTGGGATTATTACCACAAGTACATTGTCAAACAATTACGGGGACTGGTGGCCTTCGTAGAGGAGCAGACGGGAAAGAAGCTCGATTACGATCGCCTGAGAGAATTGGTTGATCTGAGCGATCGGACCTGGAACCTGATCGACGAGACGTATAAACTCCGGCGGGCGGTTCCTTGCCCCATGGGGACCGGCGATGCGATGAATAC